>DASXRA010000258.1:0-9598 GCA_036506855.1 Jatrophihabitantaceae bacterium | reverse complement strand
ACGCTGCTCGGCTACTCGCCATTCCTGATGCAGATCTCCAGCCCACCCAAGCTCGGCCTCGTGTTCTGCGGCTGGGGCGTGCTGGTGGCGGTGTTCGCCGTCTGGGTCGCACCGCGGCTGCGCGAGCGGTTCGGTACGGCGAGGACGCTCTACGTCAACTTCGTGCTGATGACGGTCGACCTCGCGGCGATCGGCATCTTCCCGGGCCATCCGGCCGTCGTGATCGTCGCGGTCATAGTGGCGGGCGCGTTCATCGGGGTGAACAACACGCTCGTGACGACGGCGGTCATGAGCATCGCGCCGGTCGAGCGTCCGGTCGCGTCGGCGACGTACGGCTTCGTGCGCTTCATCGGCGGCGGGCTGGCGCCGTTTGCGGCGGGAAAGCTGGTCGAGCACTACAACGCGCACGTCCCGTTCCTGCTCGGCGCCGCGACCGTGCTGGTTGCCGCAACGGTGCTCAGCACCGTCCACGACGCGCTGGACGCCGCCGACCGCGGCGCGGTGCGCCAACCCGAATTCGGCGAACTCGACCGGGCCGAGCGGGAGGACGCCGTCCAGATCGCGGCCGGGTTGGGCAGCGTCGACTGAGTCAGGCCGGCCGGACGGCGGGTCCCGTCCGCTCGAACGACAGGGCGGCCGGAGCGTCCGCCGGGACGATCGGGCGATCCGGGAACGTCGGCGCGACGCGGCGATACGGCGAACCCAGCGACGGGCGGTCGTCGGTCTCGCCGCGGTTCGGCCACAGTGCCATGGCCCGCTCGGCTTGCGCGGTGATCGACAGCGCGGGGTTGACGCCGAGGTTCGCCGTCAGCGCCGAGCCGTCGACGACGTGCAGCCCGTCGTACCCGTAGACGCGGTGGTACGGGTCGATCACGCCGGTCTCGGGCGAGTCGCCGATCGGGCAGCCGCCGATGAAGTGCGCCGTCATCGGGACGTTGAACAGGTCGCCCCAAGTACCTCCGGCGATGCCGCCGACGTTCTCGGCCAGTTGCCGGGCCGCCTCGTTGGCGACCGGGATCCAGGTCGGATTCGGCTCGCCTTCACCCTGCACGGACGTCAGCCGGCCGCTCTTCTTGCGCAGCACCGTGATCGAGTTGTTCAGCGACTGCATGACCAGCAAGATGATGATCCGCTCGGACCACCGGCGCGGGATCAACGTTCGAAGCGTCATCTTCGGATGACGAACCGCCGCCCGCAGCCACTGCGCCCACCGGTGCCGCGGTGTGCCGCCGTCGGTCATCACCGTCGAGAGCATGCCCATCGCGTTGCTGCCCTTGCCGTACCGGACCGGCTCGATGTGCGTGTTCTCGTCCGGGTGCCAGGACGACGTGATCGCCACGCCTTGCGTGTAATCGGCGCGCTTGTCGTTACTGATCGCGCCGAGCAGCGACTCGGAGTTGGTACGGGTCAGGTGGCCGAGCCGTCCCGAGATGCCGGGCAGCGTGGTCTCGCGCAGCCGGTGCAGCAGGGTCTGCGTGCCCCATGTCCCGGCGGCGAAGACGACATGGGACGCCGTGAACGTGCGATCCGGCCGCCGCGTCCACTTGCCAGTGCGCACGGTGTCGACGCCGTAGCCGCCGTCGGGCAGCGGGCGGACGGTGGTCACCGTCGTGAGTGGATGGATCTCCGCCCCGCCGCGTTCTGCCAGCGCCAGGTAGTTCTTGACCAGCGTGTTCTTCGCGCCGTGCCGGCAGCCGGTCATGCACGACCCACACTCGATGCAGCCCCTGCGCTCGGGGCCGACCCCGCCGAAGAACGGATCGGCGATCGTGGCACCGGGCTCCTTCGCTCCGTTGCGTCCGAAGAGCACGCCGACGGGCGTCAGGTTGAACGTGCTGCGCTTGCCGAACTGCGTCGCCAGCTTCTGCATCTCGACGTCGGACCTGGTCATCGTCGGATTCGTGACGACGCCGAGCATCCTCTTGGCCTGCGCGTAGAACGGCGCCAACTCGTCGTGCCAGTCGGTGATGTGCGCCCATTGCGGGTCGTCGTAAAACGGCTGCGGCGGCTCGTACAGCGTGTTGGCGTAGTTGAGCGAGCCCCCGCCGACGCCCGCACCGGCCAGGATGACGACGTTCTTGAGCAGGTGGATGCGCTGGATGCCCTTCATGCCGAGCTTCGGCGCCCAGAGGAACTTGCGGGTGTGCCACGAGGTCTTGGGCAGCGTCTCGTCGGTGAAGCGCTGCCCGGCCTCGAGCACGCCGACCCGGTAGCCTTTCTCGGTCAGCCGCAACGCCGCGACGCTGCCGCCGAACCCCGAGCCGATGACGATGACGTCGTAGTCGGCCATCGTGCCCCCTATTGAGTCAGAATCAGTAACTCGGACCCTAGGCGCATCGCCGAGTCGGGGCAACCAGCTCCGGTTTTGGCCGCCCAGCGTCATATAGCCCGCCCGGCGGCCAAAACTGTCAGCGGGCGACCAGCACTGCGCGCCGCACCCGAGCCACGGGAAGGCGCCGCCGGTCCGCGCCGGCCAGCTTGAGCGCCACCAGCACGGTGGCGACCGCCGGGATCGCGCCGCTGAGCAGCATGCCGGTCCGCGGACCCAGGTTCTCGTCGAACCAGCCCAGCAGTGGCCCGCCGAGCGCGCCGCTGCCGATGAACACCAGCAGGTAGACGCCCATGACGCGACCGCGAATCGAGTCGTCCGCGGCTAGCTGCACGGTGGAGTTCGCGGCGGTCAGGAACAGCAGCGTGGCCGCACCGACCGCGAGCAGCGCGATGCAGTAGCTCCACTCACCGGGTGCCACCGCCGCGATCATCTGCACGCCGGCGAGCGTGCCGGCGATCGTCACGAGCGTGCGCAGCCGCGTGCGGGGCCGACGGGCCGAGATCAGCGCGCCGGTCAGCGATCCGAGGGCGACGACCGAGCTCAGCATCCCGTAGCCGGACGCTCCCGAGTGGAACACGTTTTTCGCGTACGCGGCGAGCGTGACCGGCAGGTTGATGCAGAACATCCCGAAGACGCCGGCAAGCACCGTCGGCCACAGCACGTCCCGGTGTCGGGCCACGTAGCGCAGCCCGTCGCGCAGCCGGGCGCCACGCGCCGCAGCGGACGGTGGGCCGTTGAGCTCACGTTCGCGCATCATCAGCAATGCGGTCGTCGACGCCGTGTACGACAGCGCGTTGATCGTGAACGCGTAGCCCGAGCCGACCGCATTGATCAGCACGCCGCTGATCGCCGGGCCGATCATCGCGCCGAGCTGGAACACCGACGCGTTGATGCTGATCGCGTTACGCAGCTGCTCCGGGCCGACCATCTCGTTCACGAAGGACTGCCGGGTCGGGTTCTCGACGGCGGTCACGGTGCCGAGCCCGAACGCGATCAGGAAGACGTGCCAGACCTGGACCTGGTGCGAAAGCGTCAGCACCGCGAGGGCCGCGGCCATCGCGGACATGCCGACCTGGGTCGCGAGCAGTACGCGGCGTTTGGGGTAACGGTCGGCGATCGCGCCGCCGATCAGGCCGAACAGCAGCGTAGGCAGGAACTGCAATGCGGTGGTGATACCCACCGCGGTGGGGCTGCCGGTGATGCTCAGGACCAGCCAGTCCTGCGCGATGCGTTGCACCCACATGCCGGTGTAGGAGACCAGTTGCCCGCTCGCGAAGAGCCGGAAATTGCGGGTACGTAGGGAGCTGAAGGTGGACGTCTGTGCTGCTGCCCGGGAGGTCAAGATCATCCCAACTAGTTGCGTGCGGGTTCGCCGTGGTCAATCCTCGCGGCCCGTCGCTCATTCCCAAAGCGAATTGATCTTATTAGTGTTATCGCGTTGCCTTATAAGGGAGTGATCAAGCTTGTACGACCCGGATCTGCTACGGACGTTCCTCGCGGTGGCCCAGACGCTGAGCTTCACCCAGGCGGCACAGAATCTCGGCGTCCGGCAACCGACGGTGAGCCAGCACGTGCGCAAGCTCGAACTGGCCGTCGGACGCGCGCTGTTCATCCGCGACACGCGCACCGTCACGCTGACCGCCGACGGCGAGGCGATGGCCGGTTTCGCCCGCTCGATCCTGGCGGCGCACGAGCAGGCGACCGGCTACTTCACCGGATCGGGCCTGCGTGGACGGCTGCGCTTCGGCGTCTCGGACGACCTCGCGCTCACCCCGCTGCCGCGCATCCTGCGCGACTTCCGCCAGCTCTACCCGCGCATCGACCTGGAGCTGACCGTCGCGCAGAGCAACAGCCTGCACCGGCGCCTGGAGTCGGGCCATCTCGACGTCGCCTTCGTCAAGCACGACGCCGGCGACGGACGCGGCCGACTCGTCCGCCGTGACCGCCTGGTCTGGGCAGCGGTGGCCGGAGCTCGGCTCGAACCCGAGCGACCGATGCCGCTGGTCGTCTACCAGGCGCCGAGCCTCTCGCGCTCGCGCGCCGTCCAAGCGCTCGAGGCCGCCGGCCGGCCCTACCGGATTACGTGCACGGTGCGCGGCGTGAACGGAGTGCTCGCGGCCGCACGGGCCGGCTTGGGCGTCGCGATCTTCGCCCGAACGCTGATGCCGGACGACCTGGTCGAGCTACCGGCGAGCGCCGAGTTGCCCGAGCTCGGCGAGATCGACCTCGTCCTGCTCACGAACCCCCGAGCCGCCGCAGAGGCAGCCGAAGCGCTGACCGCCGCGATCCTGGGCAGCAACCGGGCAGCGTTGAGCGAGGGACCACGGAGGTGACCACAACGCGATGAGCGCTCGCGCGAAGAGTCCCGCCGCCGCGACGCGGCCCGAGCGATAGCGAGGAACGGCGCACGAGACGGGCCCGAGCGAAGCGAGCGGTCCGGATCGAGCGACGCGAAGGCGGGATAAGGACGCGAAAGGCGGGATGAACTCAGCCGAAGCGGCCGGAGATGTAGTCCTCGGTGCGCTGGTCGCTCGGGTTGGAGAAGATCTTCTCGGTGTCGTCCATCTCGACGAGCTGGC
Organism: Jatrophihabitantaceae bacterium; assembly: GCA_036506855.1. Classification (GTDB taxonomy): domain Bacteria; phylum Actinomycetota; class Actinomycetes; order Mycobacteriales; family Jatrophihabitantaceae; genus DASXRA01. Next base: position 4,687 of record DASXRA010000258.1, on the reverse strand, counting down.
CCGGCTTGCCCACCGCGGCGAGGTTGAAGAACGCAGTCCGCTCGGAGACGCGCGCCGCCTGCTGCATGTTGTGGGTGACGATGACGATCGTGTACTTCTCTTTCAGGGTCTGGATGAGATCTTCGATCGCGAGCGTCGAGATCGGGTCGAGCGCCGAGCACGGCTCGTCCATCAGCAGCACCTGCGGTTCGACTGCGATGGCCCGCGCGATGCAGAGCCGCTGCTGCTGACCACCGGAAAGGCCGGCCCCGGGCTTGGGCAGGCGGTCCTTGACCTCTTCCCACAGGTTCGCGCCGCGCAGCGATTTCTCGACGACCGTGTCCAGGTCGGACTTCTTCAGCCGTCCGCCCTGCAGTTTCAGCCCGGCCACGACGTTGTCGTAGATCGACATCGTCGGGAACGGGTTGGGCCGCTGGAACACCATGCCGATCGTGCGCCGGACGTCGACCGGGTCGACGGTGCCCGCGTAGATGTCGTCGCCGTCGAGCAGCACCTTGCCCTCGACGCGCGCGCCCGCGATGACCTCGTGCAGCCGGTTCAGCGTGCGCAGCACGGTCGACTTGCCGCAGCCGGACGGGCCGATGAACGCGGTGACCGAGCGCGGCGCGATGGTGAAGTTGCAGTCGCTGACGGCGAGGAACTTGCCGTAATAGATATTGAGATCCTTGCCGTCGATCCGCTTTGCCATTGCCGAGCTCCCCTTAACCGGAAACCTTGCTGAACCGCCCGAGCAGGCGGGCGATGAGGTTGAGTCCCATGACGATGATGATGAGCGTGAGCGCCGCGCCCCACATCCGGTCGACGGCGTAGTTGTGGATCGTCCCGCCGGTGAACGAGCGGTTGTTGCCGAGGTTGTTCACCTGGGCGTTGATCATGCCGGGTAGCGAGCCCTGGAAGTCCTTGCCGAACAGGTTGGCGTTGAGGTTGTCGTTGTAGCCGACCAGGATCAGCAGCGGAGCGGTCTCGCCGGCCACTCGGGCGATGCCGAGCACGATGCCGGTGATGATGCCGGTCAGCGCGGTCGGCACGACGACCCGCACGATGGTCTTCCACTTCGGCACGCCAAGGGCATAGGACGCTTCGCGCAGTTCGTTCGGGACGAGCTTGAGCATCTCCTCGGTCGTGCGCACGATCACCGGAATCATGAGCAGTACGAGCGCGAGCCCGACGAGCCAGCCACCGCGCGATCCGTGGAACGTCGTGATGAACGCGGCGTAGATGAACAGCGCTGCGACGATGGACGGGACGCCGCTGAGGATGTCGACCATGAACGTCGTCGCGCGAGCCAGCGGCCCGCGACCGTACTCGACCAGGTAGATGCCGACCATCAGCGCGATCGGCACCGAGATCAGCGAGCAGAGCGCGACCTGCTCGGCGGTGCCGACAATGGCGTGCAACGCGCCGCCGCCAGGGTCGCGGAACGTCCGGGTGCCGACGTCGGACGTGAACCATCCGCTCCGGGTGAGCGCGTGCCAGCCCTTGCTGATCACGGTCCAGAGCAGCCACACCAGCGGGATCAGAGCGACGCCGAACGCCAAGGTGACGAGCACCGTGGCGACATTGTTCTTCGCCCTGCGCAGGCCGTGTCCAGGGGTGGCGGACAGCGAGGTGATCGCGGTCATGAGGCGAAGCCCTTCATGAGCATCGCAGCGAGTACCGCAGCGACAGCACCCCCGGGCGCTGGATGTGCCAGAACGCAGCGAGGAGCGGAATGGAGGGCTGAGACGGGAGGCACGGTCATGCGGTGAACTCCTTGCGGCGGCTGACCACGCTGCGGGCGGCGGCGTTGACCGCGAACGTCAGCACGAACAGCACCAGGCCGGCCGCGATGAAGGCGCCGGTGCGCTTCGGGTCGTTGAACTCGGCCGCGTTGTTGGCGATCTTCGACGCGAACGTCTCGCCGCCGTTGAAGATCGAGAAGGAGAAGGGTGCGCCGTTGCCCCGCTTGGACAGGATGAGCATCACGGCGATCGTCTCGCCGAGCGCCCGGCCGAGGCCGAGCATCGCGCCGCTGATCAGGCCGGGGCGCCCATGCGGCAGCACGGCCAGCCGGATCATCTCCCAGCGGGTCGCGCCCAATGCCCAGGCTGCTTCGATGTTCTGCGGTGGTGTGCGCTCGAAGACGTCGCGCCCGATCGCGGTGACGATCGGCAAGATCATCACGGCGAGGACGACGCCGCCGTTGAAGATCGTGCCGAGGTCGACCTTCTCATCCTTGAACACGTGGAATCCACCGAGGTGGTAGAGCACGCGCTGTACCGGTCTGAGCTGCGGCGCCAGCACGATGATGCCCCAGATGCCGTAGATGATCGACGGGATCGCGGCCAGCAGGTCGATGACGTAGGCCACCGGGCGCGAGAGCCGGGCCGGCGCGTACTGGGTGATGAACAGCGCGATTCCGATGGCGATCGGCACGGCGATGATCATCGCCACGATCGAGATGATCACGGTGACCCACAGCAGATCGACGATGCCGAAGCGCAGCGTCGCGCCGTCGACGTCCCAGTCCCGCGAGAACAAGAAGTTCGACTTGTCGTCCGCTATCGACGGAACGGCCTTCGCGATGAGGAACGCCGCCACCAGCCCGATGAGGATGACCACGAACGCGCCCGATCCGGCGGCGAACCCGTGAAAGACCCGGTCTCCGAGGCGAACCTTGTTGCGCGGCGTGCCGAGCGAGATCGAGCCGGCACCGAGCACCGGGGGGGTGTCCTGCAGCGAACTCACGGCCAGCGGCTCCGCCGAGCCGACCACTGGGCCCTGGTCGAACCTGAGCTGCTCGGGGGGTGACGGCGGCTCCACGGACTCACCTCCCACCCGCGGTGGCGGCAACGGCGCGGTCGGCTCCCCAGTCGCTCCGCGGATCGTCTCTCGGTCTGTCATGTCGTCCGTGTCTCTGTCGAACGAGGAGCCCCGCCGTGCTGCCGGGCTGGCCGGCCCGCCCGGCGGGGCCTCTCGTCAAGTGGAACCTAGCGTGTCTCGCTAGCTGATCTTGGCCACCGATGCCTTCACCTTGGCATCGATGTCGGACGGCAAGGGTGCGTAGCCCAGATCCTTCAGGCCGTCCTGGCCGGTACCTGACGTGTACGTGAGGAACGACTTCACCAGGGATCCGATCTTGGAGTCCGAGTACTTCTCGCAGACGATCTCGTAGGTCACGAGGATCAGCGGGTACGCCCCGGCCACCTTCGTCGCATAGTCGAGCTTCAGGGTCAGGTCGTCGCCCGTGCCCGTTACCTGTGCCGCGCTGACCGCCTTACCGGCAGTGTCCGCGTTCAGCTCGACCGCGCCACCGCCGTTGTCGATCTTGGCCATCGACAGGCCTGCGCTACCCGCGAAGGACCATTCGAGGTAGGCGATACCGCCGTCGGACGAGCCGACTGCCTGCTGCACACCCTGCGACTTCGCCTTGCCCTGGCCGACACTGCCGGACCACGTCTTGCTCGGCTCGGCGGTGTAGTCCGACGGTGCCGCCGCCGCGAGGTACTTCTCGAAGTTCTGGGTGGTACCGGACTCGTCGGACCGGAAGAACACGGTGATGGGCTTCGACGGCAGGGTTGCGCCGGAGTTGAGCGCCTTGATCGCCGGGTCGTCCCAGCTGGTGATCTTGCCGAGGAAGATCTTGGCGATAACGTCCGGGGTCAGTGTCAGATCCGTGACCCCGCTGAGCTTGTATGCAATCGCGACCGGGCCGGTGACCATCGGCAGGTTGAGCGCGGGACCGCCGCAGCGCTTCTCGGCCGCCGCAACCTCACCCTTGCTGGCGTCGAGCGCTGAGTCCGAGCCGCCGAGGTCGACCTGGCCGCCGGTGAACTGCTTGACGCCGGCACCCGATCCGGTCGGGTTGTAGTTGATCGTCGTCCCGGAGCACTTGTCCGTGTAGTCCTTGATCCACTGCTGGATCGCGTTCGTCTGCGCGGTAGAGCCCTCAGCCTTGAGGTTGCCCGAGGCGCAGTCGCCTCCTCCGCCCCCGCCGCCCGATTTCTTGTCCGAGCCGCAGGCGGTCAGCGCGAGCGCGCCTGCTAGCAGAGCGGCCACCGCGCCAGTCCGGTACAGCTTCACGTTGTCGGTCCCTTTCGTTTAGAGGCACATGCCGCTTCGGACGCTAGGGCTGGCAAGTGGCGTGACGGCATGACTCAGGTGAACGGGGAGTGAACGAGAGACCGCAGCGATGTGACGCTTCTCAAGCTGCAAGGTGACCGGAAGGTGAACGAGACGGACGGCGCGGGTCAGATCGGGGCGCTCGCTTGACGAGGCATTATCGCTCAGCGATAATTGACTCAATGAACACTGAGCGATCGAGCAAGGACCGCCACTCCGATGTCAATCGGCGCGCGTCTGTTCATGCCGCGTTGGCCGAGCCGGCACGGTTGGCGATCGTCGACGCGCTGATGTTCGGCGACGTCTCTCCGTCCGAGTTGCAGGAGCTGGTCGACCTGCCGTCCAACCTGCTCGCGCACCACCTGAACGTTCTCGAACGGGCCCGAGTCGTGACGCGGACACGGTCGCAGGGCGATCGCCGCCGCACCTACCTCCGCCTCGTCCCCGGCGCCCTGGACAGGCTGTCGCCCGGCACGCTCGGCGCCGCGCCACGCGTCCTGTTCGTGTGCACGCAGAACTCGGCACGATCGCCGCTTGCCGCGGCCCTGTGGCGCCGGCGCAGTAGCGTCCCGGCGGCGTCGGCCGG
>DASXRA010000257.1:0-13555 GCA_036506855.1 Jatrophihabitantaceae bacterium | reverse complement strand
TGGCGGGATTCGACTTCGCCGGTTGGGGTCCTGACGATGTCGCCGGACACGAATCCGTCGAATTAATGGACGGCACCGGCGATGCACAGGCCGACGATCTCCAGCGGCTGCTCACGCGCGATTTCGCCGATGGAAACCCATCCCTCTATTCCGTCTCCGTCTCGCACGAGCCTCTACCGACCGAGTGGTGACAGTCATCGCTAGTGGTACAGTATCTTGTACCAGTCAGCGTCAGGAGACCTCCAATGGCGATCACCGCGAGCGAGGCACGTAAGAACCTGTTCCCGCTCATCGAGCAGGTCAATGACGACCGGACCCCGATCGAGATCACGTCGCGTCGCGGCGACGCTGTTCTGCTCTCCCGAGCCGATTACGACGCGCTCGAGGAGACCGCGCAGCTGCTGCGCGTTCCCGCGAACGCCAAGCGTCTGCTGGAGAGCTTGCAACAGGCCCGGTCCGGTCAGCGCGAGCCCCACGAGTTGAGCCGGTGAGGCTGGTCTTCACCCCGCACGGCTGGGAGGACTACACATTCTGGCTGGGTGCTGACCGGGCAACGCTCAAACGGATCAACCGGCTCATCGACGACGCGCTGCGCGACCCCACAGACGGCATCGGCAAACCCGAACCGTTGCGCCATCTACTCGCCGGCGCTTGGTCTCGCCGCATCAGCGAGGAACACCGACTGATCTACCTCGTAGACGGCGACGACCTGGTCATCCTGCAGGCCCGCTTCCACTACAAGTGAGGCGCCTACAACGTCGTGACGAAGCCGCCGTCGATCACGAAGTCCGATCCCGTGACGTTCCCGGCGCGATCGCTGGCGAGCAGCACGACCAAGTCTGCGACCTCGTCCGGACGGGTGAAGCGGCCGGTCGCCATCTCCTTGGCCGTCTCGTCGGCGACGGCCTTGGCGTCGGTGCCGGTGGCCCGGGCGACGCTCGCGGCCACGCCGTCGGCGCCGAGCCACAGCGAGGTGGAGACCGGGCCTGGGCTGACGGTGTTGACCCGGATGCCGTGCGGCCCGACCTCTTTGGACAGCGACTTGGAGAAGTTGGCGAGCGCAGCCTTCGACGCGCTGTAGTCGATCACGGCCGGATCCGGCAGGAAGCTGTTGACCGAGCTGGTCGTGACGATGGCGCCACGGCCCGCGGCGATCATCGCCGGCAATGCGGCGCGGATGGTCCGCACCGCGGCCATCAGGTTGAGGTTCATCGTGGCGAGCCACTGCTCGTCGGTGACGTCGAGGAAGCCAGTCAGCCGCATCGGGGCGACACCCACGTTGTTGACGACGATGTCGACCCGGCCGTGCGCGAGCGCGACCGCGACGAGTTCGGCCGGGCCGGCGGCCGTCGCAAGGTCGACGGTCACCGCCTCGACAGAGCCACCGAGCGCGTCGAGCTCCTCGCTGCTGCTGCGCGCCCCGGCGATCACGTGGACGCCTTCGGCAACCAGCCCCTGGGTAATTGCCAAGCCGATGCCAGCACTGGCGCCGGTCACCACGGCGATCTTGCCCTCTAGCCCGAGATCCACCGGCGCCACGCTACCGGGCGCGGCCGTCGATACTGACGGCATGGCCGATCCCTGCCGGCGCGTTGGCGCCCGTCTCGTGCTGCGCGTTCACGAACCGCTGCGCCTGATGCTGCAGGTCGCGGTGTCCGGCATGGCGCCTGCCGGGATCGAGGAGCACCTGGACGTCATGTGCGACGGCAAGCCCCTCGAGCTGACCGAGGTGCAGGTGCCCGGCGCGGGCCGCGTCCACATCGGTGATCCGCCGTCGGGCGAGCTGACCGTCGACTACACGGCGACGATCCGGGGCACCGCGCAGCGCCCCGCCGTCACCGACGCCGACCGCGTGACGTACCTGCGTCCGAGCCGCTATGCCGAGTCCGACCGCCTGGCGCCGATCGCGCACGCGGAGTTCGCCGGGATCAGCGGCGGCGCCGACCTGCTCGCGGCGGTCTCGTCATGGACGGGGTCGCAGCTGTACTACGTACCGGGCAGCAGCGGCCCGACCGAAGGCGCCGTCGACACGCTGCTCAAGCGGCAGGGCGTGTGCCGCGACTACGCGCATCTGGTCATCGCGTTGCTGCGCGCGCTCGACGTGCCCGCGCGGATGGCGGCGGTGTACGCGCCCGGGCTCGATCCGATGGACTTCCACGCCGTCGCCGAGGCGGCGATAGGTGACGAGTGGCGCGTGGTCGACGCGACGCTGCTCGCCCCGCGGTCCAGCCTGGTCCGCATCGCGACCGGACGCGACGCCGCCGACACCCCTTTCCTGTCGGCGTACGGCGGTGCGGCGGACCTGCTCGAAACCGAGGTCACAGCCGTCGTCGACGGGCAACTACCCAGCGACGACGTCCACGCATTGGTCAGCCTCGGCTGAGCGCGCTACTTCGCTTTCTTCGGATCGTTCACCTTGGCCATCAGCGTGGACGCCGTGGCGACCTTCGGTTTCTTGGCTTGCTTGGGCTTGCGAACCTCGCGGCCGCCTTTGTTCTTGGGCATTTCGCACTCCTGAATAGCAGGGACGTTTTCCCCGGGGTGCTCCAGGCCGCGGGCTCGGTGTGGTCCATGACGCTACGCCGATACCCGGCTGGTCGAGCGTCATTGAGCGGCAGGCAAGCAATCCGCGTACGGTGGGACGTGCCGGGGCTCCTCATTGCTGGCGTCCTGCCAGCCTGGCCCACGGCGATCAGCAATCGACCCTATTGACGGGTCTTTCTGGGCGTAGACATGCCAGCTCCCCCGACCACAACCGACGTTGCCGAGGTCGAGCAGACCGAACGCGTCACCTACTGCGCGTCGTGCCCGCATTCGCAGGACGAGCACGACGCAACCGCACTGCGCTACTGCGCAGCCACACTCAACACGGTGCTCAGCCGCGGCTGCATCTGCCGGCCCCGCTGAGCGAACACGCGCCGTCGCTCTCAGCTGTCGGTGCCGTCGTGGACGAGCGGCAGGCCGAATTTGGCGAACAGGCTGACGTCCCGGAACGCCGTGATCCGCCGGATGCCGCCGGCCGCGAGCGCGAGCAGCTGGATGCCGTGCGCGCGGAAGACGCCGTCGTCGTCGCGCAGGTATGTGGCCACGGCCGGCTGCCCGTTGGCGCGAGTGCGCAACATCCGCCAGCCGCGCGGGACGCTGAAGACCCGCGACTCGAAGAACTGGATGAGCACGTCGCGCCCGCTGAACCAGACGGCAATCGGCGGCATCTCGATCACGGCATCGGCCCGCAGCAGCTTCGCGAGCGCGGCCATGTCGGTGTTCTCGAAGGCTGCCACGTACTTGTCGAGCAATTCACGATGCTCGGCGTCGGACGGCTCGGCGGTCTCGTCCTCGGCCGGATTGACCTGCGCGAGCTGAGCACGCGCGCGCTGCAGGGTGCTGTTCACCGCGACAGACGTGGTGTCGAGCATCTCGGCGACCTCGGCCGCGCGCAGCGCGAGCACGTCGCGCAGGAGCAGCACGGCCCGTTGCCGGGGCGGCAGATGTTGCAGGGCAGCGACGAATGCGAGCCGGACGCTGTGCCGCGACGCCACGATCGCCGCGGGGTCGTCCGGCGCCTCGTCGAGCAGCGAGTCGGGAATCGGCTGCAGCCAGGCCACCTCGGTCAGCGGCGGAATCGGCGCCTGTGGGTCGTCGCTCGGGCCGCCCAGCCCGGACGGCAGCGGCCGGCGTCCGCTGCGTTCCAGGGCGGTCAGGCAAGCGTTCGTCGCGATCCGGTAGAGCCAGGTGCGCAGCGAGGAGCGACCTTCGAACTCCTGATGCGACCGCCACGCTCGCAGGTACGTCTCCTGGACGAGATCCTCGGCGTCGTGCACCGAGCCCACCATCCGGTAGCAGTGCGCCAGCAGCTCGCGCCGGAACGAGTCGGCGAGGCGGACGAAGTCCTCGCTGGCGATGCCCTGCGCGATGCGCCCGGTCATCAGCCGGCCGTCGCTGTGAGCAGCGCAGCGCAGCGAGGAGCGGAGCGGCGGCAGGCGGGAAGCACGGTCATGTCGTGGCGGCGTCCGGCTCGGTCAGGAAGCGGTACGAGCCGACCAGTGTCGCGCCACTCGCGGCTGGCGGCTCGACGGTGCGGTCGCGGATCTCGCGCTGGAACTCGGCGAACGCGCTCGACTGGTTGAGCGGATTGGAGTCGCCCTCGTGGACCGACACGTGCACGAAGCTGACCCCGTCCGCGAGGCGGAACGCGGCGTACCGCAGGCTGCCCGGATCGTCGGCGGCCAGCTCGGCGAACACCTGTCGAATCAGGCGGCTGTTCTCCTCGGCTGCTTCCGGCGACTTCGCCGTATAGCGCACCACGTTTGCGGTTGTCATGAGCCGGCCTCCGCTGCGAGCATCGCAGCGAGCACCGCAGGGACAGCGCCTTCGGGCGCTGGATGTGTCAGCACGCAGCGAGGAGCGGAGCGGCGGCGGGCGGCGGGGTACACAGTCATCGGGGTCCTCTCGGGTTGGGTTTCACGTTCGTGCGGGCTCGGCGACGGCGGCTGTCGACGACGCCATCATGGTCGCTCTGTGCGGGCGTGGCATGGCGAGCCCGGCGAGGGCCGCGACGACCGACAGCGCGGACGAGACGCCGATTGCCGTGATGAACCCGTCGGTGAAGCTCGCCACCGTGGCGTAGCTGCCAGTCCCGGTGAAGACCGAGACGACGACGGCAACGCCGAACACGCCACCGAGCTGGCGCAGCGTGTTGTACGCACCGGACGCTTTGCCGATCGCGTCGGGGGGCACGGCGCTGACCACCGCGTTCTGCGAGGCCGGCATCGCGGTTGAGATGCCGCTGCCCGCGATGACCAGCGGCGCGACCAACGCGGGATAGGACGCGCCGGAGTTCACGAGCAGCGCGATCGCACCCATGCCACCGGCCTGCATGAGCATGCCGCCGACCATCAGCCGCCGCGCCCCCACCCGGGCCACCATCGAGCCGGCGACGGGCGCGACGGCGAACACGGTCGCCGTCCACGGCAGCATGCGCAGGCCGGCATTGAGCGGCGAGTAGCCGAGCGCCGTCTGGAAGTACTGCGCCAGCAGGAACAGTGAGCTGAAGTTCGAGGCGAACAGGAAGAACCCGGACGCGTTCGATGCGCGGAACGTCCGCTCGCGGAACATGCCCATGGGCAGCATCGGCGCACTGAAGCGCTGCTCCCACACGACGAACGCCGCGGTGAGTACGGCGCCGGCGATCAGCGTGGAGACCACCTCGGCGCTGGCCCAGCCGGACGTGTTGCCGCGCACCAGCCCCCACACCAGGCCGAGCGACGCAGCGGTGACCAGCACGACCCCGCCGAGGTCGAGCCGGGCCGGCTGGCGAGCGCTCTCCTCGATGCGCATGCGGACGAGCGGGATCAGGATCAGCCCGATCGGAACGTTCAGCCAGAAGATCCACTGCCACGACAGCGCCTCGGAGATCGCGCCGCCCACCACCGGGCCACCCAGAATGCCGAGTCCCATCACGCCGGTGAAGATGCCCATCGCCTTCGCCCGCTGCTGCGGCGGGAAGGCCGTGCTGACCAGCGACATCGCCAGCGGCGTGATCATCGCTCCCCCGGCGCCTTGCACGCCGCGCGCGGCGATCAGCCAGCCGATGCCCGGCGCCAGCGCGCAGGCCGCCGACGCCGCGGTGAACAGCGACAGTCCGGCGATGAAGACCCGCCGCCGTCCTAACCGCTCGCCGAGCGCTGCACCGGTCATCATCAGCACGGCGAAGCTCAGCGTGTACGCGTTGACCGTCCACTCGAGCGCCTCGACGGATGCGCCCAGGCTCGTCCGGATCGTGTTCAGCGCCGTCGTCACGACCAGCGCGTCCAGAGTGATCATCAGCGCGGCCACGGACGTCAGTGCAAGAACCCATCGCTGCCTGCTCACTGCGTCCTCCAAGTCGCGTCGTGCTTTCACCTGTACAGACCTGGGCGGGTCCGGAAATTCATCGCGGGCCGGCTGGCAGGATCAGCACGTGCCCCGCCACACGCCATTCGACGAGTTGAAGTGGGTGCACAGCATGGTGCGCCGCGACCTGGAGGTCTGCCGCGAGCTGGCCGCGGCTGTCGCCGACGGCGCTTCGGCGGACGATGTCCGCGCGGGGATCGAGTCGTTGCAGACGAATGGCCCGCTGTTCCACCTGAGCGTGAACTGCCTGCAGTACTGCATGTTCGTGCACCAGCATCACGCTCGCGAGGACGCGGTGATGTTCCCGGCGATCCGGCAAGCCAGGCCCGAGCTCGCGCCGACGATCGACCGGCTCGAGGCAGACCACAGGCTCGTCTCCGACCTGCTCGACGAGGTCGAGGCGGCTGCCGGCGACCTCGACGACACGGCCGGCCGCCGGCGACTGGTCGACGCGTTCACCGAGCTGGCCGAGCACCTGACCGAACATCTCGACTTCGAAGAGGCCGCGCTGGCGCCCGCGCTCGAAGCCTGGACGATCTAGTCAGGCGCACGCGGCGGCGCGGTCCAGCAGCAGCGTGCGCTCGCGCTCGTTGCGGGTGAGCGACGCCGCGCGCTCGAACTCCCGCTGCGCCTCGTCACGCCGGCCGAGCTTGGCGAGTAGGTCGGCGCGCACGCTCGGCAGCAGGTGGTAAGTCTTCAGCGCGGGCTCGGTGAGCAGCGCGTCGACGAGCTCGAGGCCCGCCGCCGGCCCGAACGCCATCGCCACCGCGACCGCCCGGTTCAGCTCGACGACGGGTGACCGCATGAGCCGGCCGAGCTCGTCGTAGAGCCCCGCGATGCGCGGCCAGTCGGTCTCGTCGGCGGTACGCGCACGCGCATGGCAGGCGGCGATCGCGCCCTGCAACGCGTACGGGCCCATCGCGCCGCCGAGTACCTCGGCACGGTCCAGCGCCGCGAGACCGCGACGGATGAGCAGCTGGTTCCAGCGGGCGCGGTCCTGGTCGAGCAGCAGGATCGGTTCGCCGGACGGGCCGGTGCGGGCCGCCGTCCGCGACGCCTGAATCTCCATCAAGCCGACCAGACCGTGCACCTCCGGCTCGGTCGGCATGAGCTCGGCCAGCACGCGGCCCAGGCGCAGCGCCTCCTCGTAGAGCGCCGGACGCATCCAGTCCTCGCCGGCGGTCGCCGCATATCCCTCGTTGAAGATCAGGTAGATCGTCTCGAGGACGGACGGCAGCCGGTCGGCGAGCTCGTCGCCCTGCGGGACCTCGAACGGCACGCCGGCATCGCCGAGGGTTCGCTTGGCCCGCACGATTCGCTGCGCGACGGTTGCCTCAGAGACGAGGTACGCGCGCGCGATCTCGTCGGTCGTCAGGCCGCCGAGCAGGCGCAGGGTGAGCGCGACGCGCGCGTCGGTGGACAGCACCGGGTGACACGACACGAACACCAGGCGCAGCAGGTCGTCCTCGATGTCGCCGATCTCGACGTCGGGCATGGCGACCTGGTCCGTCTCGAGTTCGTGACCGAGCTCGGTCAGCTTGCGGTCGAACCGCTCTCTGCGGCGCAGCAGGTCGATGGCGCGACGTTTCGCGACTGCCATCAGCCAGGCGCCCGGGTTGCGCGGCACGCCCGACTCCGGCCACTGTTCGAGCGCGGCCACCAGTGCGTCCTGCGCGAGTTCCTCTGCGACGCCGACGTCGCGCATCATCCGGGCGAGCCCGGCGATGAGCCTCGCCGACTCGATTCTCCAGACGGCATCGATCGCGCGATGCGTATCCGACCCCGTCACGCAGTCGATCAGAGCATTCCGGCGCGCGACAGGCAACCAAGCCTTCGCGCGCCGGCTGCGGGCCCGGTTACCCGACGGCTGGTTGGTCGTCCAGTTGCCGGACCTCGACCTCGACGTCGCCGACGACCTCGGCGAAGCGCGAGGCCCACTCGATCGCCTCGTCCTTCGACCGCACCTGGACGACGGCGAACCCGCCGATGACCTCCTTGGACTCGGTGAACGGTCCGTCGGTCACGGTGCGCTTGCCGCCGGAGTACCGGATCCGCGCACCCTTCGAGCTGTGCAGCGCTCCGTCGGCCGCGAGCAGCACGCCCGCCTTGGTCATCTCGCCGATCAGCTTGCCCATGCCGGCGTAGACCTCGGGGCTCGGGTCGTACGCATCGGGCGCGCTCTCGTCAATCCGGTGCACCATCAGGAACCGCATCGGCCTGTCTCCTTCTCGTCTCTGGCCTCGGAATCCGATCGCGCAACATCTGGCGGCGTCACGCTGCCAGATGTTGCGCGATCGCGGGAGGCGGCTCCCGCGATCGCGGGAGGCGGGCGTCGGCTACGCGTCGGCGGGAGTGTAGGTGAGCGACTGGACCCCCGTGCTGAACGTCCGCGAGGCCGCGAGCTGCAGCGACAGCCGAGCCTCGCCCTCGGCGAACAGCCGCTTGCCACTGCCCAGCACGACCGGGAAGACCATCAGCCACAACTCGTCGAGCAGCTTGGCCTGCAGCAGCGAGCGGACCAGGGTCGCGCTGCCGGTCATGTTGATGTTCTTGCCGGGCTGCTGCTTGAGCTTCGCGACTTCCTCGATGACGTCGCCGGTGATCAGCGTCGAGTTCTGCCACTCGACCTTGTCCAGGGTCGTGGACGCCACGACCTTCGGGGTGTTGTTCATGAACGCCCCGATCGGGTCGTCGGTGCCCCGGCCGGGCCAGACATCGGCGAATTCCTGGTAGGTCTTGCGGCCCAGCAGCAGCGTGTCCGCGGTCGCCATGGACGACGTGATTGCGTCGCCGATCTCGTCGGTGAAGTAGTCGAACGTCCAGTTCTCCGGTGCCTCGACGACACCGTCCAGCGAGACGAACATTCCTGCAGCGATCTTGCGCATCGTGCTCTCCCTCGATCCCTCGTGGTCTGCCGGACGGTCGTCCACCGTCTGGTGCGGTCGGGAGGCCGGTCATCGCGTTCCTTGGCCTCTAACCAGGGCGTCGACCGAGGGAGCGCCGGATCGACACGTCGACGGATTTTTTCTTCGCGGGCAGCCCTTGCCTGCCGGCCGGCCGCCGGTCAGGCCACTGCCAGCTCGGCCTCGCGCACTGGCGCCACTACCCGCGACGGCCGGACGAGGACGAGCACGAGCAGCCCGGCCAGGATGCCGATCACACCGGCCACCGCCAGCGTGCCTTGCACGCCGGACACCGCAGAGGCATGCACCGCCGAATCGGCAGCGGCTCGCACGCCGGACGGGACGTGCCCGATCAGCACCGAGGACTGCCCGCCGGCCACTGCTCGCGCCGCAGCCGCCGCGGACGGCACGCCGTGGTCGGAGAGCACGCCCTGCGCCCGGGCGGTGAACACGCTGCCCAGCGCGGCGATCCCGAAGGCGAAGCCGAGCTGCCGGGTCGTGTTCACCGCGCCGGCCGCCATGCCGCCGCGCTGCGGTGGTACCGCCGCCATCGCCGCCGAACCGAGGGTCGGGGTCGCCAGCCCGACGCCGAAGCCGACCACCAGGAAGCCCGGCACGAGAGCCGTCCACGAGGCAGTGCCGTGCGTCAGCAGCGCACCGAGTAGGCCGCCCGCACCGATGAACAGCAGTCCGATGCCGATGATGCGACCCGAGTTGTCGCCGTGCAGGAACCGCCCGATCGACGCCGACACGGCGAACGCCATCACCGACATCGGCAGGCCGACCAGACCGGCCTGGATCGGGCTCATGCCGAGCACCGACTGCAGCCAGATGGACGTGTACGTGAACGCAGCGAACGCGGCGAACGTCATGAGCAGCCCGCCGATCAGCACGCCGACGAACGAGCGGCGGCGCAGCAGGTCGAGGTCGAGCATGGCATGTGCCGTGCGCCGCTCGATCGCCACGAAGAGGACCAGCAGCACGGCGCAGGCAGCGAGCATCAGCCAGGTGACCGCATTCGACCAGCCGACCTCGTTCGCCCGGATCAGCGCGTACGTGGCAGCCGCCGCGGCACCGCTGAACGTGACCATGCCCCAGACGTCGACCCGGCTCTGCCGCGGCGCGTGGACGTCCTGCAGCGACCGGAGGCACAGCACGATCGCGAACACGCTGACCGGCAGGTTGACGAAGAAGATCCACCGCCACGAGATGCCCTCGGTGAGGAACCCGCCGACGATCGGCCCGACGGACGCCGAGGCGCCGGCGACGGCTCCCCACATGCCGTAGGCGACGCCTCGGTCGCGGCCGCGGTAGTTGCTGTTGAGCAAGGCGAACGTCGTCGCGAACATGGCAGCAGCGCCGACGCCCTGCACCGCGCGCGCACCGACCAGGACGCCGGAGTTCGGCGAGATGCCGCACACGAACGACGAGACCGCGAACAGCGCCAGGCCCGCGATGTAGGCCTGGCGGTGCCCGACCAGGTCGGCGATCGAGCCGGTGCCGAGCACGAGCGCGGCAAGGGTTAGGGCGTAGGCGTCGACCACCCACTGCAGCGATCCGAACGAGGCGTTCAGATCGGAGACCATGTTGGGCAGCGCGACGTTCACGATCGTCACGTCGACCAGGAGCATGAAAGTGCCAAGGCATACCGTCAGGAGTGGCAGCCACTTGCGCATCGTCGTCGTCCCATCTTGGGGTTGCTGTTGTTGCCGGAAGTGTGCTGCGCGGTACTGACATCCATCGCCGTATTTGACGGCTGGCGTAGCTTTCCTCCAATGGGACAGAGATTGGTGTCCGAATCCTCCGTACTGGCGCCGGTCGACAGGCAATTGGTGCGCGCGCTGCAGCTCGAACCGCGGGCCAGCTTCAGCCGACTGGCAGCCGCGCTCGACGTGTCGGAACAGACGATCGCGCGCCGCTATCGCCGGTTGCGGCAGGACGGGCTGCTGCGGATCGTCGGCGTCGTCGACCCGCGCGCGCTCGGGCAGACCGACTGGATGGTGCGGCTGCGGTGCCGCCCGGACGGAGCGCTCGCCGTCGCCGAGGCGCTCGCGCGTCGTGACGACGTCTCCTGGGTGACGATCAACTCCGGCGGCTCGGAGGTCGTCTTCTCCCTGCGGTCGCGTACCGAGGCCGCGCGTGACGACCTGCTGGTGCAGCGCCTGCCGAAATCGGCGCCGGTGCTCGACATCGCGGCCGCGGTGATCCTGTACCGCTACATCGGCGGCGACGCCGCGGACTGGCAAGGCCTGCGCGACGCGCTCACTGCCGGACAGGTGAAGCGACTGGCCGCGACGCCGCGGGTGCCTGCGACTCGTTCGGCCACCCTCGAACCGGGCGACGACGCACTGCTCGGGCAGCTCGCGCGCGACGGCCGGACCAGCTATGCGGTCCTGGCCCGGGCCACGGGCATGACCGTCGGCCGGGTGATGCGCCGCGTGGACGCGCTGCAAGCCAGCGGTGTCGTCTACTTCGACCTCGACATCGCGGCCGCGGCGACGGGCAACCGCGCCGCGGCGTCGTTGTGGCTACAGGTCTCGCCCGCGCAGCTGGAATCCGTGGGACGCGCTATCGCCGCGCACGACGAGGTCCCGTTCGCCGCGGCGATCACCGGCCAATTCAACTTGGTGGCCGTCGTGACCTCCGACAGCCTGCACGGGCTGTACTCCTACTTGACGACGAAGATTGCGACGATCGACGGGATCACCCACTACGAACTCTCCCCCGTGCTCCGCCACATCAAGCAGGCCGGTGCGATCAACGCCGGCGACCGGCTGACCGACCCGCCGGCCCGCACCCCGCGCGCACGGCGAGCAGCCGCAGGCTAACCAATTCCTGCGACAGGCCCATGCGTCCCGTCTCACGATTCGGTGTAGCTGACGATGCCCAGGCACATCTCGTCGGATGACCCCTCGCCCCAGACGACGTAGCGCGGCGGCAGTTTCGCCAGGGCGGGCAACTTCGCGCGCAGCGTCGCGTCATGGGTGCAGGTGACCCGGAGCTTGTCGCCCGCGTGCACCGTCACCGGCTTGGCGAGCACGGTGGCGCGCTGGTCGTCGAAGTTCCACACCTTGACGTCCAGCAGCCGCTGGCTCGTCCCGTCCTGGCGTTCCAGATCGACCTGCACGGACTTGCCCAGCATGTGCATGTGCCCGGCCACGGCCCTGATCTGGATCGTGTCGTTGACCGGTCGCGCGCACGTCTGTGTCGGGCCCGCCCGGGGGTTGGCGATCGAGCCGCCGCAGAGCAACTGCAGGCCGGCGACCTCCCGTCCGGCGTCCATGCCGAAGCGGCGCACGACGTCGAACACGGCCGCGTCGCGGTTGCACAGCGGCCCGCTCTCGCCGGACGCGCACGGCAACTCGACCGGGGCCGGCAGCAGCAGGGTGTGCAGCGCCTGCAGCTGCGCGCCGGGTTTCGCGACGCGTAGCTTGACGGCCGTGCTGTCGGCGCCGCCGCCGTTGAGCAGGTTGTAATGGATCTGCAGGATCAGGCGGCTGCCGGCCTGCAAATCCTGGCCGGTGCCGGCGGCGAAGCGCTGCTCGCCGCCGCGCGTCGCGAACGCTGCCACCCACGGCGCCGCCTCGAGCTCGGCGAGCGCGCCGCCCTTGCTGGGCAGGCCCGGGCCGCCGAAGCACGACCAGCCCAGCCGTGGATCGGACGCGTCCTTGGCCTTGGCCGCAGCGATCTGATCGGGGTCGACCCGGTAGAGGATCGCGTGGTGGACGAGCTTGGCGTTGCCGGGCTCGAGCACCACGCCGGACAGGAACACCTCGCCGCTGATCTTCGGATCCAGCAGGATGCACCGGTAGTCGTCGGTCCCACCCGCCTCGGCCTGCGGGCGGTACGTGCCCCCCGGCATCGGCAGGTCGATCCAGCGCTCCCCCGACTGCAGTGCGGCGACGGGCACCGGCTTGGGCGTCGTGTTTCCGGGCGCGGGCTGCGCCGAACTGGTGGCGGTTGCAGGTGGTGGCCGGTCCGCCGCCGGGTTTCGCGACGACGTACACCCCGCCAGCAGCGCACCGACGGCGGCCACGGCCACGCAGATCAGCCGTCTCACCCGGACGTCACGCACCCGTACATCATGCTCGCGTCCACCCCGGATGACGCTCAGTCGAGCACGGGCAGGTCGAGCGCTTGGAGTCGCTCCGGATCGGCAAGCCCGTCGATTTCGACGATCTTCCCGTTGCGGACGACGAAGGCCATGACCGAGAACGGCCGGCCACCCGGAGCCACGACGATGCCCGCGACGCCGTTGACCACCGCCGGCCGCACGAACGGGGACAGCCGCGTGTAGGTGAACGCCTGCCCGGCCACGGCCGCGGCGCCGCGAACCACCTGCGACGCCTTCGGACGCAGGACGCCGCCGTCGGATCGCAGCACGATGTCGGGGTCGAGCACGGCGAGCAGCGCTTCGAAATCACCCTCGCGCGCAGCGGCGAAGAAGGCGTCGACGACCTCGCGCTGGCGCGCCAGATCCACGTCGGGCGTGGCTGCGCCCTGCACCCGGCGCCGTGCTCGGCTGGCGAGTTGCGCCGCGGAGTTCGCCGTGCGCGCCAGGATTGGCGCGATCTCGTCGAACGGCACGGCGAACATGTCGTGCAGCACGAACGCGAGCCGCTCGGCCGGAGCCAGTGTGTCGAGGACGACGAGAAGCGCGAGCCCGACCGAGTCGCCCAGCACGGCCTCGTGCTCGGGGTCGGTGCCGTCCTCGCGGGACACGATCGGGTCGGGCATGTGCGTGTCGAGCGGCTGTTCCC
>DASXRA010000256.1:0-4038 GCA_036506855.1 Jatrophihabitantaceae bacterium | reverse complement strand
GCCCTGCTTCTCGTCGACCCAGTAGCGCAGGTAGCGGACGTCGTACTTCGCCTGCGTCTGCAGGTCGGCCACGTGCGCCTTGGCCACCTCGTCCGCGGATGCGGCCTCGGGCAGGTGGTGGATGTCCATGTAGAGCGGCATACCTAGCTCCTCGGGTCGCGTGCGGAATGCGTCGACGAGGAACGTATGAGCGCGCGGCAGCGCCGCGAATCGGGATCGCTACCCAGATTGCGAGCGGGCGGTGCCTAACTTTGTGCGGCTGCGCCAGCTGAGCCGGTCGGCACGAGCCCGAGCCGGAACGCCTCGGTGGCGGCCACGCCGCGCGACGGGACGCCCATCTTGCTGAGCACGGCGGACACGTGGTGGTCGACCGTCCGCTCGGAGATGAACAGGCGCTGCGAGATCTCGGCGTTGGCCATGCCCGCGCAGAGCAGCGTCAAGACCTCCTGCTGTCGCCGGGTCAGTTTGAGCTGGTGTGACCGGGTGGTCGCGCGAGGTCCGGCAGGTACCGCCGTCATCCCGCGCCGGCGCATCGTCTGCCGGACGACGCGCGCCGCAGCGGCCGCGCCGAGCGAGTCGAGGGCGGCGACCGCCTCGCGCAAGGCCGCCTCGTCCGCCGAGTCGGCCAGCGCCATCGCCGCCTCGTACGTACAGCCGAGCTCGGTCCACAGCGTCGCGCTGGCCCGCCAGTCACCGGCGAGCAGGCGAGCGTGCGGCTCGGCGACGTCGCCGGGGTCGCCGAGCCGGCCGTCCGTCATGCCGAGCCGGCGCATCCACACCACGATCGCGCCGCGGACCCAGGCGTTGCAATGCACGGCCACGGCGGCAGCGAGCTCGACCTCGTGTTGCGCGGCAGTCATGTCCCCGTCCAGCCAGAACGCCTCGGTGCGCGCCAGCCGGACCGAGGTGATCCACTGCGGCTCGCCAGTGCCGTCAGCGGCGACCGCCGCGTCGTCGAGCAACGGCCAGGCATCGCCTTCGCCGCGCCGGGCGCGGATGGTGCCCAGACTCATCAGCGCGCTGATCCGGTTCACGGGCGAGGCAAACGAGCGCTGCATCATGTGCCGGCACAGCTCGACGGCCTCGTCCCATTGCCCTGTCCGCACGAGGGCCTCGCTGCGGTGACCACGAAGGCACGTGGCGAACGTCGTGATGTCACGCTCGTCGCAGTAGGCCACGCCGTCGACGTAGTACGTCTCGACGTCCGCGTAGCGATGCAGCCGGCAGCCGATGTCGTAGAGGTTCGCGTAGGCCCGCCCGGCCTGTTCCTCCAGCCCATGAGCGAGCGCGACGTCGAGCGCGCGACGAAGCCGGCTCGTCCACTCGCGGCCGGCTTCCGCGTTCGCGCACGCCTCGGTGTTCAGCGCATCGCTGAGGACGTCGAAGTTGCCGAGCCGCTCCGCCAATGCCTGCGCGTTCTGCGCCAGCCCGATCGCTGCGTCGTTGTCGCTGTTGAGCATGCGCTGCACGGCCAGGTTCGCGTACGCCCAGGCCAGCTCTGGGCTCGCCGGCAGCGGCGCGAGCACGTCCAGTGCCGACTCAGCCGCGACAGTCGCCTCGGCACCGCGGCACAGCCGCCACATCGCCCTGGACAGCTGCCGCAGGCTGTCGCCCTCGCGCACCCGGTCACCCACCTGCCGCCACAGGGTCAACGCCTGCTGGCGGGCGGCGGCCGCGTCCTCCCAGCGATCGATCAGCGACGCCTCGTAGGCGAGAGCGTCGTGCAGCGCCGCCACCGTCGCCGCGTCCTCTCCGGCCACGAACCGCAAGGCGCGCTCGTACTGGGCGGTCGCTTCGCGATGCGACCCCATCGCCGACGCGATCCGTGCCGCCCGCGGCGCATATTCCAGCACCGCGCGCCGGTCGGCGGCGCCCTCGGCGTGGTAGGCCATGCACGCGTCGTCGTCCGAGCCTGCCGCGCGCAGAGCTGCCAACAGGTCGGCGTGCAGCCCGATCCGCCGTTGCAGCGGCACGGCCTGCTCGACGGTGAGGCGCGCGATCTCGTGCCGGAAGCGCAAGCCGAAGCCGTCGTGTGTCAGCACGCCCGACGCGAGGCATTCGTCGATCCCGGACGCGTCGATCGCGTCGAGCAGCCACGGCTCGATCCGCGATCCGATCAGCGCCGCGGCGTCGAGCGTGCGGCGTGCCTCTGGGGCCAGGACGGCGGCGCGCGCCAAGACAGCGTCCCGCGCCGACGCTGGCAACCCGGCACCGTCGGCCCGCAGCACCTCGGTGACGAAGAACGGGTTGCCACCCGTCAGGCGGAACAGCTCGTCCGCTTCGACGGGCGCGCCACGCGCCATCTCCTGCACCGCGGCCGCCGACAGCGGCGGCAACGCCATCCGTCGCGTCGGACGCTGCGCCGCCAGCTCACCGAGCACGAGGCGCAGTGGGTCGTCATCGCCGAGGCGGTCGTCGCGATACGTCGCGACCAGCAGAGCCGGGACGCCGCGCAGCCGCCGTCCGAGAAACCGAATCAGGTCGAGCGTCGCCTCGTCGGCCCAGTGGACGTCCTCGACCACCACGACAGTCAGCCGCCCGGGCACGTCGATCTGCCCGAGCAGTGCCCGGAAGAGCGCGTCACGTGGCGCAGCGCCGTGGCACAGGGCAAGCAGCTCGCCGCCCAGCCGCGCCGCGACGTCGAACAACGGACCGAGCGGGCGCGGGGTGAACATGCCGTCGCACATTCCCCATGCCCATACGGCATCGGGCAAATCCTGCTCGAAGCGTTCCAGCAAGGCGGTCTTGCCGACACCGGCCTCGCCGGATACGAGCACCAGGCGGCCAGCACCGCGACGCGCGTCCTCGGCGTATTCCGCCAGCGAGGACAGGAACGTTTCGCGTTCGAGCAAGGACACGCGTCGTATCTTGCGCCGAGGGCCGCCGGATCACCACGATCGCGGCGCGCAAGCCGTACTTAAGCGGCGAACTCGGACCGCAATACCGCCGCCGCACCGGCCATCGCGCGCATCTTGCCTTCGGCCGATTCCCACGGCAGGTACTTCATTCCACAGTCGGGGGCGATGACGACCTTGTCGGCCGCGACGTACGGCAGCGCCCGGCGTACCCGAGCCGCGACCGTGTCGACGGATTCGACCGTGTGGTCGGACAAGTCGATGACGCCGAGGATGATCGTCTTGCCCGCGAGATGCGTCAGCACCGAGGTGTCGAGATTCGACTGCCCCGTCTCGATCGACACCTGGTCGCAGGAGCAGTCAGCAAGTTCGGGCAGGAACGAGTACCCCGACGGCCGGTCGTGGATGATCGCCGCGTACCCGAAGCAGAGATGTACCGCTGTCGTGCCGACCACGCCGTCGAGCGCCCGGTTGAGCGCCTTGACGCCGTACTGCTTGGCCGGCTCCGGCCGTGCCTGCAGGTACGGCTCGTCGAGCTGGACGATGTCCGCCCCCGCGGCGAACAGGTCGCGCACCTCGGCGTTGACGGCGTCCGCATACGCGTACGCGAGCTCTTCGGGATTGTGGAAGTAGTCGTCCTGCGCCTGCTGGGACATCGTGAACGGGCCGGGCACGGTGACCTTGATGGTGTGGCCGGTGTGCTTGCGCAGGAAGCGCACGTCGTCGACCGCGACCGGGCGCGGCCGGCTGATCGGGCCGACCACGCGCGGCACCGGGTTGGGATGCCCGCTGCGGTCCAGCGCCTCGCCGGGGTTGTCGAGATCCAGTCCGAGCAGCGCCGTCGCGAAGTGATTCGAGTAGCTCTCGCGCCGGATCTCGCCGTCGGTCAGGATGTCGAGACCGGCGACCTCCTGGGCGCGGATCGCCAGCACCGTCGCGTCGTCCTGCGCCTGTGCGAGGTGTTCCGGCGCGGGCCGCCACAGCTCGCGAGCGCGCACCCTGGGCGGGAACCGGCCGGCGAGCTTCGCCCGGTCGATGAGCCATTCGGGCTGGGCGAAGCTACCCACGAGGCTCGTCGGGAACAGCGGCAGGTCTGCCATGTGAGCTCCTTTCGGCTAGTGGTCTGTCTGCCAAATGGCGAGGCAGATGCGGTGATCCAGATGTGCGCAAGACTGCGCCAGCC
>DASXRA010000255.1:0-11566 GCA_036506855.1 Jatrophihabitantaceae bacterium | reverse complement strand
CATCATGCCTTCCTGCACGACGCTCGCGATGTGGCGGCCGTCCTTCGCGAAAAGCTGCCCCGTCGCCAAGCCACGACCGCCTGATGCCGAGGGCGAACTCATGTCGTACAGGAACCACTCGTCAGCACGGAACGGGCGGTGGAACCACATCGCGTGATCCAGCGAGGCGCTGATCACCGGATCGATCCCCCACGCCAGCCCGTGGTGCACCAGCACCGACTCGAGCAGCGTGAGGTCGGACGCGAACGTCAGCGCGCAGACGTGTACGAGCGGGTCATCGGGTAGGCGGCCGTTGGCGCGCAGCCACACCCGGTGCGGCCCGGCGTCGCGGGGACCGCGGGCACGCTGCACCCACGCCGGGTCGTCGACGTAGCGCAGGTCGAACGGTCGCGGGAATCGCCGGTACATCGCGGCGATCTGGTCGTAGCCCTGGTACCGCTCGTCGATCGTCGGCAGGCTCTCCGGCGGCGGGACGTCGGGCATCGGCGTCTGGTGGTCGATGCCGCCCTGCGCGAGCTGGAAGGACGCCGACAGTACGAAGATCGGCTCGCCGTGCTGCACTGCCGTGACCCGGCGGATCGAGAACGACCGGCCGTCACGCAGCCGGTCGACCGTGTAGACGATCGGCACGGCAGGGTCGCCCGGCCGGATGAAGTACGAGTGCAGCGAGTGCACGGCCCGCTGATGGTCCACCGTGCGTCCGGCCGCGACGAGGGCCTGCCCCGCCACCTGGCCACCGAACACGCGCTGCAGGGAGACCTTGGGGCTCAGGCCGCGGAAGATGTTCTCCTCGATCGGCTCGAGGTCGAGCAGCCGGACGAGCCCGTCGACGACGGACTGTCCGGCGCCGTCGGTCGACTCGGCGCCGGGAACGGTGCGAGACTCAGCGGTCACTCTGCAGGACGTCTCCGATGTGGTGGACGCGGATGGTGTTCGTCGCCCCGGGCGTCGCCGGCGGCGTGCCGGCAACCACGATGACGAGATCACCGCGACGGCACACCCCGCGCTGGACGAGGGCCGAGTCGACCTGGCGGACCATGTCGTCCGTCGTCTTCACCATCCAGACGAGATGCGGCTCGACACCCCACAGCAGCGCCAACTGGCGCAGCACGTTCTCGTCGGGCGAGAACGCGAGCAGCCGCTGGCGCGGATGCAAGCGGGACAGGCGCCGCATCGTGTCGCCGGTCTGGGTGAACGCGACGAGCGCCGCGGCGCCGAGCGCGTCGCCGATGTCCTTGGCCGCCTTGACGAGCGCGCCCGCCGAGGTGCGGGGGCTGTGCAGCAGCGACGGGGCCTCGACGCCGGCGGACTCGACCGAGGTGATGATGCGCGACATCGTGGCCACGGACTGCACCGGATAGGTGCCGACACTGGTCTCGCCGGACAGCATCAACGCGTCGGCGCCGTCCAGCACGGCGTTCGCGACGTCGGAGGCCTCGGCTCGCGTGGGCCGCGAGTGGTTGATCATCGACTCGAGCATCTGCGTCGCGACGATCACCGGCTTGGCGTTGTCGCGGCAGATCTGGATGGCGCGCTTCTGCACCATCGGCACCTGCTCGAGCGGGAGTTCTACGCCGAGGTCGCCGCGGGCGACCATGATGCCGTCGAAGCTCAGCGCGATGTCCTCGAGTCGCTCGACCGCTTCGGGCTTCTCGATCTTGGCGATCACCGGGCGGCGCACGCCCATCTCGTCCATGATCTGGTGCACGAGCTTGACGTCGTCCGCGGATCGCACGAACGACAGGGCGATGAAGTCGACGCCGAGTCGCAGGGCGAACTCGAGATCGTCGGCGTCCTTGTCCGACATCGCCGGCACGCTGACCACCACGCCCGGCAGCGACAGGCCCTTGTTGTTGCTGACCGGACCGCCCTCGGTCACGTCGCAGACGACGTCGGTGCCGTTCTCGATGTCGACGGCCACCAGCCCGACGTTGCCGTCGTCGACGAGCAGGCGATCGCCCGGGCGGACGTCCGCGGCGAGCTGCTTGTACGTCGTCGAGACCCGGTCGTGGCTGCCCACGATGTCCTCGACGGTGATCCGTACCCGCTCGCCGGTGCGCCATTCGACCTTGCCCTCGGCGAAGCGGCCGAGACGGATCTTCGGGCCCTGCAGGTCGGCGAGTACCGCGAGATTGCGGCCGGCCGCCTCGGCCGCCTGCCTGACCTCGCGGAAGCGGCGACCGTGCTCGGAGTGCTCGCCGTGACTGAAGTTCAGCCGGGCGACGTCCATGCCCGCCTCAACGAGCGCGCGGACGCGTTCGGGCGAGTCGGTGGACGGACCGAGTGTGCACACGATCTTCGCGCGGCGGGCCACGAGGATAACCCTACGATGCCGGGATGGTGGACGTCGCAGCCGTCGTCGCTGCGGCCTGCCAAACGGCCGTCACCGGCGTCTCGCCCGTTCCGGGAGGCGACATCTGCCGTGCCTGGCGAGTCGCCCTCGACGACGGTCGCATCGCCTTCGCCAAGACGCTGACCGGCGTGCCTGACATCTTCGACGCGGAGGCGCGCAGCCTGGCCTGGCTCGCCGACGCCGGCGCGCCGGTGCCCGCCGTGCTGGGCGTTCGCGACGACGTGCTGGTGCTGGACTGGCTGCCGGCCGGCGCGCCCTCGGTCGCGGCGGCTGCGCGCCTCGGCCGCGAACTCGCTGCGGTGCACGCGGCCGGAGCCGACCGGTTCGGCGCGCCGTGGCCGGGGTTCGGCGGACGGCTGCGGCTGGCCAACGGGCCGGCGGCCGACTGGGCCGAGTTCTTCGCCACGACGCGGCTGCTGCCACTCGTCCGGCAGGCAGCCGATGTTGGCGCCCTCGACTCGAGCCAGGCGGGCCTGCTCGACCGTCTCGCGCATCGGCTGGCCGATCTCGCCGGACCACCCGAGCCGCCGGCCCGGCTGCATGGCGACCTGTGGTCGGGCAACCTGCTGTGGACCGACGAGCGCGCCTGGTTGATCGATCCGGCGGCGTACGGCGGCCACCGGGAGACCGACCTTGCCATGCTCGACCTGTTCGGGACGCCGCACCTGGACCGGATCGTCGCCGCCTACGCCGAGGTCACGCCCCTCGCGGACGGCTGGCGCGACCGGATCGGCCTGCATCAGCTGCATCCGCTGCTCGCGCACACGGTCTTGTTCGGCGGCAGCTACGGGGCTCGGGCCACCGCGGTGGCCCGGCGCTACGCCTGACCCACGTAGCGGATGCCCGTCGCCTGGATCTGCTGGGCGCCGATGGCCGCCTGCTCGTCGTCGCTCGTGACGCCGTCGAGGCTGGAGAAGAAGTAGGGCCCCTCGGTGAGCAACAACGTGTCGAACCTGGCCTGCAGGCCGGCCACGATGTCGCGGCCAGGGTGCATCGGGTCCTCGCGCAGGCAAGCCTCGAGGTAGACGTCCCAGGGCTGTCCGGATGCGCGCCAGCTCTCGCGGCGCTCGTGCAGCCAGGAGTGCTCGCCCCCGGGTGGCGCGAGGCGCTCGAAGCACCACAGTGCGGTCGGCTCGTCGAAGCGCTCGTGCGCCCACTCGAGCACGACGAGCGCGCCGCCGGGTGCGAGCGCTGAGCGCATCCTGTCGAGCACATCGTTCAGGTCGGCGACGTGATGCAGCGACGTGGAAGCGACGATCGCGTCCATCGGTTCCTTGAGCTCGTGCTGTTCGAACTCGGCTCGGTCGTACTCGGGCCCATCCGGCGCCTCCGGGTCCACGCCGACCGCGTCGTAGCCTGCCGACCTCATCGCCGGCACGAACCCGCCGAGCGGCCCGCATCCGATCTCCAGTACCTGAGCCGGCGCGGGAGGCAGGTGCTCGCGGACGAACGGCCACGCCGCAGCCAGCCAGCGCTGGTCGTCTGTCAGGAGATGGCTGTGGGACATGGGCAGCTCCGCGAATCCGTTAATGCAACTGATTTGCAATAGCAGCGTAGCACCCAGACAGACGTCGTCAGCGATCGCTCGTCACGGCCGTTCGAGGATCTGCTTGAGCACGTCGAGGTTTGCCGCGACGGCGGACTGCACCCGCCGGGTCGCCAGCGGGGCTACCACGCTCAACGGACCGTGGGCACGCAGCTCGCACGTATTCGTGAGGACCGTTGCATTCGCCGCCCCGTCCAGCAGGTAGGCGATGTCGCCGGAGAACGGGCCGATCTGGCCGCGGATCACCAGGCTGCGATCAGGCTCGAACTCGACGACCTCGAACGTCTCCTCGCTGCGGGTGGGGATGGTCCGCGTCTGCAGGTAGCGCGCGCCCACCCCGACCGGGCCGTCGGTGACCTTCCGGGTCTCGGCGATCGCATAGTTCCAGCGCGGCACGTTCTCGAACTCGGCGAGGTAGGCGAACACGGCACTGGGCGCGCGGTCGATCGTGATCGTGTTGACGAATCTCATGGTGTGCTCCTGAGCAGGCGCTGGGCGGCGGTCGGGTCATGTGCCGGCAGGACGACCAGACCGGGCATCCGTTCGGCGAGCGCGAGCACCATGTCGGTGGTCCGGGTGAGCTCGCGCCGTACGCCGACCCCGGGGACCTGGCGGCGTTCCAGCACGTCAGCGGCGTAGGTCAGGTCGCCGACCAGCAACAGCGGTGGCCGGGCGTGCCGCCGGACGAGTAGGGACACCGAGCCGGCCGTGTGCCCAGGTGTCGGGAGCAGGACGAGCGAACCGTCGCCCATGACGTCCAGCGACTCGGTGAACGGCGCGAGCGCACGGTCGCCAGATGGCTCGAAGCGGATGTGCTGCCACGTGAGTCCGGGAATCGTGATGTGTTCGCGCAGGTACCCGCGCGGCTGCGGTGCGAACCTCGACAGCTCGTCCCACTCGGTGGCGCTGACCAGCAGCTCGGCACCCTTCAACTCGCGCAGGCCACCGATGTGGTCCTGGTGCAGGTGGGACAAGATCGCGGTGTCGACGTCGCCGGCCGAATAGCCGAGCGTTGCGAGCTGGGCGTCCAGCG
The DNA here is from genome assembly GCA_036506855.1 of Jatrophihabitantaceae bacterium. GTDB lineage: Bacteria > Actinomycetota > Actinomycetes > Mycobacteriales > Jatrophihabitantaceae > DASXRA01. The sequence continues at coordinate 6,634 of DASXRA010000255.1, read as the reverse complement.
TCTCGTCCTCGCCGATCTGGAACCTCGCGAGGCGTTCGTACACGAGGCCGGCGAAGCCGCCCGGGAAGTACGAGTCGTCGGTGACCGAGGCGCGGTCCTGGCCGGTGTCGAACAACAACAGCCCGTTGGCGTGCTCGATGACGTAGACGTTGATCGGCCGAGCGGGCAACCACCGCCGGGAGGTCAGCAGCCACCAGTAGAGCGGTTTGGCCGAGCCGAGAACATGTTCCGGGTGGATCTCGACGCTTCCGGTACTGATGACGGATACCGCGCGGACTGGGTCAGTCGGTGGCATGTGGACGTCCTCCGGTGCCGGCTCGCCCGAACGATCGGGCCTGACCGGACAAGCTTCGGCGGCCTGCCACGCGAGGTCAGTGACTTTGGTTGCACCCTCCGGTAACGGAGGTCACCGGCGGTTCCAGCACTCGTCGTGCAGGCCCGCCGGATCCAGCACGCGGATGCTGTCCGTCGCGGTCGCCACCAGCCCGCTGATGCGGAATTCCCGCAGGACGCGAGCGACGACCTCACGGACCGACCCGGCGGCATCGGCGAGCTCCTGCTGAGACGCGCGCGCGACGAGCGGGCCACCGGGACGTTGCCGAGCCGAGGCGATATCGAGCAGGTGCGCGGCTACCCGCTGACGAACCGTGCCGAACGCGTTGATCGCAGTCTGCTGCAGGGTGTCGTAGAGGCGCCGGTTGAGCTCCTCGGCCAGCGCCCAGGCCACGGCGGCGTCGCGCCGCGCGCGGGCCGTCAGGATCCGGGCGTCGATCCGGAAGATGCGCGATTCGGCGAGCGTCTGCACCGCGACGTCCGCCGGCCCGCCGACGAGCACGGCGATGCCGAGCACGTCGTCGTCGCGTGCGTAGCGAACAGTCACCTGCCGCCCCTCGGGCGAGGTCATGTAGACGCGCAGCAGGCCATGCACGACGAGGAACGCCCTGGGAGAGTCCCCCTGCCGATAGATCGTGGACGCCGCGGGAACGCCGATACAGTCACCGGCCGCAAGCAGCTCGTCGACGAGTCCGGATGGCAGTCCGCCGAGAAAGCTGCGCGCCATCGCGGCCATGACCTCCTGGTCTGCCACGGCAACAGGATTCGGCACCTGGCCCCGCGCGTAAAGAGTCAGCCGCGAGCCGCCGCCATGACGGCCTGGTCGACGTCCTCGCCGGCCGCCTCCGCCCGCCGGGTGGCCTCGACCACGCGCCGGTAGTCGCGCGGCACGATTGCGGCGAACCGCGCCAGAGCCGCGGGCCACTCGCCGAGGAGTGCGGCCGCAACCGCCGAGCCGGTCAGCGCGGCGTGCTGTTCGAGCACCGCGCGCAGCGCCAGGGCGTCCTCACCGCGCAGCGCGGCCACGTCGACGAGCTCGCCGTTGACGAGCGCGCGGTCCAGGTCGAGGACGAACGCCACGCCGCCGGACATGCCCGCACCAACGTTGCGACCCGTCCGCCCGAGGATCACGGCTAGCCCGCCAGTCATGTACTCCAACGCGTGATCGCCGGTGCCTTCGGCCACCACGGTCGCGCCGGAGTTGCGCACACAGAAGCGCTCGCCGACGACGCCGCGCAGGTAGATCTCGCCGGACGTCGCACCGTAGGCGATGACGTTGCCGGCGAGCACGTTCTGCTCAGCGGCGAACGGCGCACGCTCGTCCGGACGCACTGCGAGCACGCCGCCTGACAGGCCCTTGCCGAGGTAGTCGTTCGCGTCGCCGACCAGTCGCAGGGTCATGCCGTGCGGGACGAACGCCCCGAACGACTGCCCCGCCGAGCCACGGAACGTTATGTCGATGGTGCCGTCCGGCAGCCCCTCTGCCCCGTACCGCCGCGTCACGTACGAGCCGAGCATCGTGCCGACCGTGCGGTTGACGTTGCGCACGGGAAGTTCGAGCGAGACGCCGTCGCCGTCGAGCAGCGCTCCCTCGCACAGCTGGATCAGCGTGTTGTCGAGCGCGGCGTCCAGGCCGTGGTCCTGGTCGCGGGTGCGCCGAAGCGCCGAGTCGTACGGCGACGCCGGGCTAGCCAGGATCGGCGTCAGGTCCAGTCCGTCGGCCTTCCAGTGCTCGATCGCCTTGCTCGTGTCGAGCACCTCGACGTGCCCGATCGCCTCGTCCAGCGACCGAAAGCCCAGCGAGGCCAGCAGCTCGCGCACCTGCTCGGCGATGTAGGTGAAGAACGTGACGACGAACTCGGGGCGACCGGTGAACCGCTCGCGCAGCACGGGGTTCTGCGTCGCCACGCCCACCGGGCAGGTGTCGAGATGGCAGACGCGCATCATCACGCATCCGGAGACGATCAGCGGCGCCGTGGCGAAGCCGTACTCCTCGGCGCCGAGCAGCGCTGCCACGACGACATCGCGGCCGGTCTTCATCGCGCCGTCGACCTGGACCGTGATCCGGTCGCGCAACCCGTTGAGCAGCAGCGTCTGCTGTGTCTCGGCCAGGCCGAGCTCCCACGGCAGGCCGGCATGCTTGAGCGAGGTCAGCGGCGCCGCGCCCGTGCCGCCGTCGTGGCCCGAGATCAGCACGACGTCGGCATGCGCCTTCGCGACACCTGCCGCGACGGTGCCGACTCCGGACTCGGCCACCAGCTTGACGTGGATGCGGGCGTCCGGGTTCGCGTTCTTCAGGTCGTGGATCAGCTGGGCGAGATCCTCGATCGAGTAGATGTCGTGGTGCGGCGGCGGCGAGATCAGCCCGACGCCTGGCGTGGAGTGCCGGGTGCGGGCGATCCACGGATAGACCTTGAAGCCGGGCAGCTGGCCGCCCTCGCCGGGCTTCGCGCCCTGGGCCACCTTGATCTGGAGGTCGTCTGCGTTGACCAGGTAGTGCGACGTCACGCCGAAGCGCCCGGACGCGACCTGCTTGACCGCCGAGCGGCGCAGGTCGCCGTTGGCGTCCGGCGTGTAGCGCCGCGCGTCCTCGCCGCCCTCGCCGCAGTTCGACCGGCCGCCGATGCGGTTCATGGCGATCGCGAGCGTCTCGTGCGCCTCGGCGGAGATCGACCCGTAGGACATCGCGCCGGTGGCGAACCGCTTCACGATCGACGAGGCCGGCTCCACCTCGTCCAGCGGCACCGGCGCGCGATCGGGCTTGAACTCGAACAGGCCGCGCAGTGCGCCGCCGGCGCGGTTGAGCTCCTCGACCTTCGACGTGTACTCGGCGAACACTTCGTATCGGCGCTCACGCGTCGCGTGCTGCAGCAGGAACACCGTCTCGGGGTTGAACAGGTGCACCTCGCCCTCGCGGCGCCACAGGTACTCACCACCCACGTCCAGGCGTCGATGCGCGCGCGCTGCCGGAACCATCGGGTAGGCCGTGGCGTGCCTCGCTTCTGCCTCGGCGGCGAGCACGTCGAGGCCGACGCCGCCCAGCCGCGAGGGCGTCCCGGTGAAGTACTCGTCGACCACCTGCTGCGAAAGCCCGAACGCCTCGAACACCTGCGCTCCGAGATAGGACGCGATCGTCGAGATGCCCATCTTCGACATCACCTTGAGAACGCCCTTGCTCATCGACTTGACGTAGTTCTTGATTGCCTCCTGTGGGCTGATGCCGCTGATCGCCCCGCGCTCGACGAGATCCTCGATCGTCTCGAACGCGAGGTACGGGTTGACTGCGGCGGCGCCGTAACCGACGAGCAACGCCAGGTGGTGCACCTCGCGGCAGTCGCCCGTCTCGACGACCAGCCCGACCTTGGTGCGCTGCCCGGTACGGACGAGATGGTGGTGCACGGCGGAGACGAGCAGCAACGACGGGATCGGCGCGTGGTCAGGGTCGCACTCCCGGTCGGACAGGATGAGGATCCGCGCGCCCGCGTCGATGGCCTCAGAACACGTGCGGCGAACCCGCGCGATCGCCCCGGCGAGCGCCTCTCCCCCGCCGTGCACGCGGTAGCGGCCGTCGATGAGCTTGCACTGGAAGCCGGGAAGGTCGCCGTCGGCGTTGATGTGCCAGATCTTCGCGAGCTCGTCGTTGTCGATCACCGGATGCGGCACGACCACCTGCCGGCACGACGCCGCGCTCGGCGCCAGCAGGTTCTGCTCCGGGCCGAGCATGCCCGACAGCGACGTCACCATCTCCTCGCGGATCGCGTCCAGCGGCGGGTTGGTGACCTGGGCGAACAGCTCGGTGAAGTAGTCGTAGAGCAGGCGCGGACGCTGCGAGAGACCGGCAAGCGGGGTATCGGTGCCCATCGACCCGATCGGCTCGGTGCCGTTCATGGCCATCGGGGTGATCAGGACGCGCAGCTCCTCCTCGGTGTAGCCGAACACCTGCTGGCGACGGGTCACCGACTCGTGCGTGAACGTGACGTGCTCGCGGTCGGGCAGCGTGTCGAGGTTGAGCTGGCCGGCGTGCAGCCATTCGCCGTAGGGCAGCGCGGCTGCCAGCTCGGCCTTGATCTCGTCGTCGTGGACGATCTGCCCGCGTGCCGTGTCAGCGAGAAACATGCGCCCCGGCTGCAGGCGACCCTTCTCGACCACCGTCGACGGGTCGAGGTCGAGCACGCCGGCCTCGCTGGCCAGCACGACGAAGTCGTCCGACGTGCGCCACCACCGCCCGGGACGCAGTCCGTTGCGGTCGAGCACCGCGCCGATCACCGTGCCGTCGGTGAACGTGATGCTCGCCGGGCCGTCCCACGGCTCCATCAGCGAGGCGTGGAAGCGATAGAAGTCACGGCGGGCGGGGTCCATCGACGTGGAGTTCTCCCACGCCTCGGGGATCATCATCAGTACCGCGTGCGGCAGGCTGCGCCCAGCCAGGTGCAGTAGCTCCAGCACCTCGTCGAACGTCGCCGAGTCGCTCGCGTCCGGCGTGCACACCGGGAAGAGCCGGCCGATGCCGCCGGGCAGCAGGTCGGTGGCGAGCAGTGCCTCGCGGGTGCGCATCCAGTTCCGGTTGCCGCGAATCGTGTTGATCTCACCGTTGTGCGCGATGTACCGGTAGGGATGCGCGAGCGGCCAGGACGGGAATGTGTTCGTCGAGAACCGGCTGTGCACCAGGGCAATCGCGCTCGCGAACCGGTCATCGCGCAGGTCGGGGAAGAACGTGCCGAGCTGGCTGGTGGTGAGCATGCCCTTGTAGACCAGCGTCCGCCCGGACAGGGAGGGGAAGTACAGCTCCAGGCCTGCCTCGCGCGCCCGGTGCTCGGCCACCTTGCGCAGGCAGAACGCGCGCCGCTCGAGATCCATGCCGGACGCCCCACCGACGAACAGCTGCGCGAACGCCGGCATGACGCCGCGTGCGGTCGGGCCCAGCCCCTGTGCCTCGATCGGCAGGTCGCGCCAGCCGAGCACGGTCAGGTGCTCGTCGGCCACCACCGACTCGACGAGGGCAACCACCTTGTCGCGCACGGCATCGTCCGTCGGCAGGAACGCGGTGCCCACGGCGTACTCGCCCTTCGCGGGCAGCGTGAACGGGACTGTGGCACGCAGGAACGCATCGGGCACCTGGACGGTCAGGCCCGCCCCGTCGCCCGACGACGGCTCGGCACCCGCCGCGCCCCGATGGTCGAGATTGCGCAGCGCGGTGAGCGCCTGGGTCACCATCGCGTGACTCGGCCGGCCCTTGAGATCTGCCAGGAAAGCAACCCCGCACGAATCGGACTCGAACCGGGGGTCGTACAGACCCTGCGCCGGCGGCATGGCGGAGAAGCTCACACGTGCTCCCCTCGTGGCTGATCTGATCGGCTCGGACTGAAACTCAGACCGGGACGACATCGGCCCGCGAGGCGTCGTCCACATTACCGGCCGGTTACATGGCACGGAATCAACTCGATGTGAGACATCTCAAGGCCCGCGAAGATCAGCCCGCCACGTTCCGGTCGGCCTCGAGATACCCCGGCCATCAGCAGCTAGATCCTTGCGCCGCGCCCGCCCCGGCACGACGACGACCAGCAGGCTGACGAAGTCCGAGTTCGTGGCGAAGGCGGACGCGCTGTGCCACACCATCGTGGTCAAGACGCACGAAATGCCGGAGCCGAAACCCACAGCGACAGCATTGCCGCGTACTTGACGAGCTACGGCCTCACCGAGTGCGCGAAGCTCGAGAATGGCTGATCGCCGCGCATCATGCTGATGTCAGCTCGACCTCGATGCTGACCCGCATGTCCGACGGAATCGGCTTGCCGTCCGCGGTGGTGACGTAGAACGCGTCCACGACCGAACCGCCGAGCGACGAGACGCGCGCCGTGCGGATGTCGACGCCGCACCGCTCCAACGCCGCAGTGACGCGGTGCAGCAGGCCGATCGCGTCGTCGGTGCGCAACTCCAGGACGGTCGCGTCAGTCGCCTCCTCGTCGAACCAGTGCACGCTCGCCGGGCGATGCGGCCGCGCCGGCGTGCCGCGTTCGTAGGAACGCTCCTTCGCGACCAGGCGGTCGTCGATCGCCAGCGAGCCGTCGATCGCGCGGCTGAGGTCCCCGCGGACCACGGCGGGATCGGGCAGCGACCCGAACCGGGGCTCGACGACGAACGCGTTCACCGCCATGCCCGCGTGCGTGCGGATCGACGCGGACCGGACGTCGAGCGAGTGCAGCGCCAGCACGCCGGCAGCCTTGGACAGCAAGCCGATCGAGTCCGGCGCGGCGACGAGCACCTCGTCGCCGTCGAGCTCGACGGCCAGCACGCCGCCATC
>DASXRA010000254.1:0-7427 GCA_036506855.1 Jatrophihabitantaceae bacterium | reverse complement strand
GAGGCGAAGAAGGTGGTCACCGAGCTGATCGACTCGTTCGGCTTCGACGTGGTCGACGCCGGGCCGCTCGCCGAAGGCCGCCGCTTCGAGCCCAATACGCCGGCGTACGGTCCGCGCCTGACTGTGGACGAGCTCCGGGCAGCGCTCGCCGAAGTCCGGTAAAGCTCAGCGCCAGACGACGCAGCCGCGGCGCTCGAGCTGAGCGAGCCACGGCACATCCAGGCCGCGGTTCCACCGAAGATCCAGCTTGTCCAGCGCGGGGAGCGCGGCGAGCTCCTCCGGCAGGGTGCGCAGTCCGTTGTTGCGCAGGTCCAGCCGGCGCAGGTTGGTCAGGTCGCCGATCCGTGGCGTCAACGCGGTGATCGCGTTGTCGCGAACCGACAGCTCGTGCAGAGACCCGAGCCGTCCGATGGAGTCGGGCAGCGCCGTCAGGCCGCAACCCTCGGCGCGCAGCTCGACGAGGCCGGCCAGCTCGCCGATGCCACGCGGCAACTCACCGAGCGGGTTAGCCGACACGTTCAGGTAGCGCAGCCGTCGCAGCTCAGGCAGCCCGGACGGCAGCGCGCGAAGCCGGTTGTCGTGCAGGTACAGGTACTCAGCGACGTCCGGCATCCGCGAAGGCAGCGTGGTGAGCCGGTTGTGGCCGAGGTCGAGCGTCCGCAGCTGGGGCAGCGAAGCGATCGACGGCGGCACCGCGCTGAGCCGGTTACCGGCGAGGATGAGCACCTGGAGCCGCTGTAGGGAACCGATCGAGGCGGGCAGCGACGAGATCTCGTTGTCCCACGCCGAGAGCTCGACGAGATCCGCGGGAAGCAAGGGCAGCTCGGTCAACCCCTGCCGGTCGAGGAGCAGCGCGGTCATGCCCGGCGGCGGCGCGCGATCTCCGCGAGAGTCACCGCGGCGGCTACCGAGGCGTTCAGCGACTCGGCGGCGCCGGCCATCGGGATCGAGACGGTCAGGTCGCACGTCTCGCCGACCAGCCGCGACAGGCCGCGCCCCTCGGAGCCGACGACGACCACGATCGGATCCTCGGCCGCCTCCAGCGCGTCCAGGGACGTCGGGCCGTCGGCGTCGAGGCCGACCACGAACAGGCCGGCCTGCTGGCAATCCTTGAGCGCCCGGACGAGGTTGGTGACCCGGGCGATCGGGATGCGCGCCGCGGTGCCCGCCGACGTCCGCCACGCCACGGCCGTCATGCCGGCCGCCCGGCGCTGGGGGATGATCACGCCGTCCGCCCCGAACGCGACCGCCGATCGGACGACGGCGCCCAAGTTGCGCGGATCGGTGATGCCGTCGAGGGCGACGAGCAACGGCGCGCTGGTCGATTCGGCGGCTCGGGCGAGCACGTCCGGCAAAGCGGAGTAGACGAATGCCGGTACCTGCAAGGCAAGGCCCTGGTGCAGCAAGCCTCCGGTCATCCGATCGAGCTCGCCGCGGCTCACCTCGAGCATCGCGACGCCGCGCTTGCCGGCCAGCCGAACCGCCTCGGTCACCCGCTCGTCGGCGTCCAGGCCCAACGCGATGTACATAGCGGTCGCCGGCACCTTCGCGCGCAACGCCTCGGCGACCGGATTGCGCCCGACGAGCAGCTCGGGTGCCTCGGCGCCACGTGCCCGCGCGGCGCCCCGCGCCTGATCGCGGCGTGCTGTGGCCTTGGCCCGTCCGGCCGCGGGATGGCCGGTGCGTTCCTCGGCGCGCGGGGTCGGACCCCTGCCGCGCAGCGCCTGCCGGCCCTTGCCGCCAGAGCCGCCCGTCGCGCCCTTCTTGGACTTGCGGATCGCACCGCGCCGACTCGAATTGCCTGCCACGTCAGCGATCCTTCAACGTCCACCGCGGCCCGGACGGGGTGTCCTCGACGATCACGCCGGCCTCGGCGAGCTGATCGCGGATGGCGTCGGCGGCCGCGAAGTCCTTGCGCGTACGGGCCGCCGTCCGCTGCTCCAACGCCACCTGGACGAGCGCGTCGACGACCGGCGTGAGGTCGGACGACGTCGCCTGATGCCACCGCTGCGGGTTGATGCCGAGCACCTCGGTCATCGCCAGCACCGAGGCAAGCGCCCCGCCTACCGCGACCTGGTTGCCCTCGGCGAGCGCGGAGTTGCCCTCGCGCACGACGTTGTGGACGGCCGCGAGCGCCAACGGCACGCCGAGATCGTCGTCCATCGCCTCGGCGAACTCCGCGCAGACGACGCCGCCCGACCGGGTCTCGTCGACGAACTCGACCGCGCGCTCGTAGAAGTTCTCGATGCGGTGATACGCCGCCGCGGCCTCGTCCAAGGCGTCCGCCGAGAACTCCATGTTCGAGCGGTAATGCGCCGCGCCGAGGTAGTAACGCACCTCGACCGGACGCCACCGCTTGACGATCTCGGTGACGAGCAGCGAGTTGCCGAGCGACTTCGACATCTTCTCGCCGCCAATGGTCAGCCAGGCGTTGTGCATCCAGTACCGGGCGAACCCGTCGCCCGCGCCGACCGATTGCGCGATCTCGTTCTCGTGGTGCGGGAACACGAGGTCGAGCCCGCCGCCGTGGATGTCGAACTGGGCCCCGAGATACCGAGTCGCCATCGCCGAGCATTCGAGATGCCAGCCGGGACGCCCCGGCCCCCACGGCGTCGGCCAAGTCGGCTCGCCGGGCTTGCTCGACTTCCACAACGCGAAGTCACGTGGATCGCGCTTGCGGTGCTCGCCCTCGGTGTCGCCTGCCGGGTGCATCGCGTCGAGGTTCTGCCGCGACAGTGAGCCGTAGGCCGGGAACGACCGCACGTCGTAATACACGTCGCCGTCGGAGGGGTACGCGTGCCCGGTGTCGATCAGCCGTTGCATCAGGTCGATCATCTCGGTGACGTGCCCGGTGGCGCGCGGCTCGTACGTCGGCCGCAGGCAGCCGAGCGTGTCGTACGCCCAGGTGAACGCCGCTTCGTTCTGGGCAGCCCACGCCCACCAGGGCCGGCCGGCCTCGGCGGACTTGCGCAGAATCTTGTCGTCGATGTCGGTGACGTTGCGCAGGAACGTGACGTCGTAGCCGCTACGCGACAGCCACCGAGTCAGGATGTCGAAGTTGACCCCGGACCGGATGTGCCCGATGTGCGGTGGCGCCTGCACCGTCGCGCCACACAGGTAGATCGACGCCTTACCGGGTTCGAGCGGCTCGAACGGCCGCAACGACCGGGTCGCGGTGTCGTACAGGTGGAGCGTCACCGCGCCATCCTAGGGCGCGTTGCTAAACCCCCGCTCGTCGCGAGCGGCGGCTGATGACATTGGGCTGGCAAGACTGTCAGCCCAGTCGAGCAGCCGATACCGGGGTTGTATCGGCGACGAGGACAACGCAGCCACGCGCCGATCCGGGCGTCGCGCAGCAGAGCATGGGGTTAGCAACGTGCCCTAGTGTCGCGCGCCGGAATCGCTCGCGCTCAGTAGATGATGATCCGCTCCGGCGTGAGCCGGACGACGACGCGCACTCGGTCGGTGCCCTGATCGTCTGTGAACGTCTTCTCGTCGTACTTCTGCGACAGTTCCTCGATGAGTTCGGGACCGCCGTCGGTCGTCATCGACACGGTCCCGTTGACCGAGAAGTACGTCAACGCGTCGGCCGGATCGGGGATCACCACGCTGATCCGCGGATCGCGGCGCATGTTGCGCTCCTTCACCCGGCCGACGATCGTCGAGACGAGGACGTCGTCGCCGTCGCGCTTAGCCCAGACGATCGTGCTGTGCGGGCTGCCGTCCTTGTTGATCGTCGTAATCGTGACCAGCGTCGCGGCGTCGAGGAGATCCTTCGCATGCTGGGGCAGCTCGATGCTCATGCCACTATCTTGCCGATGGCTGAGTGCCCGCAGGTACCCGGCGGGTACCGTCGGCCGATGCTGCAGCCAGAGTCGATCGCCGTCGCGAGTGGCCGTCCCGCACGCACCCATCGCGCCCCGGTCAATACCCCGATCGTGCTGTCCGCACCGTTCCACCACGGACCCGACGACAACTACTACCTGCGCCAGGGCAGCAGCGACACCATCCGCTCGCTCGAAGAGGCGATCGGCGACCTCGAAGGCGGAAAGGCGGTCGCGTTCGCGTCCGGGATGGCGGCGATCGCCGCGGTTGTCGAGGGGCAGTCGGCCGGCACTATCGCTGTTGTCCCACGCGAGGGCTACAACGTCACCGGGGCGATCTTCGCGGCGCAGGCCAAGCTCGGCCGGATGACCGTCCGCGAGGTCGACGTCACCGACACCGACGAGGTGCTCGCCGCCCTACCCGGGGCGACCCTCGTCTGGCTCGAGTCGCCGACCAACCCGCTGCTCGGCATCGCCGACCTGCCCGTCCTGGTCGACGCGGCGCACGCGGTCGGTGCCACCGTCTGCATGGACTCGACGTTCAACACCCCGCTGGTGCTGCGGCCGCTCGACTTCGGCGTCGACATCGTCGCGCACTCGGCCACCAAGTACCTGGCGGGCCACTCGGACGCCCTCATGGGCGCGCTGATCACCCGAGATCCGGTGCTGGACGAGGCCCTGCACGGGCGGCGTGACATGACCGGTGCCATGCCGGGCGCGCTGGAATGTTTCCTGACGCTGCGCGGCCTGCGCACCCTCCCGCTGCGGATGGAACGGGCGCAGGCCAACGCGTTCGAGCTCGCCACGCGGCTGTCGGGGCATCCCGCCGTGGCGCGGGTGCGCTATCCGGGCCTGCCCGACGATCCGTGGCACGAGCGCGCGACGCGGCTGCATCGCGGGTACGGGGCGATGGTGTCCTTCGAGGTGGCGGGCACTGACGAGGACGCCGAGCAGGTGTGCCACTCCGTCGAGCTGATCGTCCACGCGACCAGCCTCGGCGCCGTCGAGACCCTCATCGAACGGCGTGCCCGATATGCCGTCGACGCCGCGCGCGGCACGCCCGGCACCTTGCTGCGCCTGTCGGTGGGCATCGAGCACGTGGACGACCTGTGGGCCGACCTGTCGCAAGCCCTGGCCCCGATCGCGCAACATTTGGCAGTCTGAGGCTGCCAAATGTTGCGCGATCCGGTTAGGTCCGGCTGATCAGTGCAGTCGCTATCGCGGCGATGCCTTCGCCCCGGCCGGTCAAGCCCAGGCCGTCCGCTGTCGTAGCGCTTACCGATACCGGGGCGCCGACGGCTTCGCTCAGCACCGCCTCGGCCTCAGCGCGCCGTGGCGAGATCTTCGGGGCGTTGCCGATCACCTGGATGGCGATGTTGCCGACGGTCCAGTGCTCGACCGCCAGCCGGGCGACGACCTCGCCCAGCAGCTGCACGCCGGGCGCGCCGGCCCATTGCGGTTCGGCCGTGCCGAACACCGCGCCGACGTCGCCCATCCCGGCGGCGGACAACAGCGCGTCACAGGCGGCGTGCGCGGCGACGTCGCCGTCGGAGTGGCCGCTGCAGCCGTCGACGCCCGGCCAGAGCAGTCCGGCCAGCCAGCACGGGCGTCCCGGCACGATCGGATGGACGTCGACGCCGATGCCAGTACGAATCATCATCGGGCCGTCACAGCCTCGGCGAGCACGAGGTCCCACGGGCGGGTGATCTTGAACGCCTCGTCGGCACCGTCGACCACGACGACCGTGGCGCCGCGCGCCTCGACCAGCCCGGCGTCGTCGGTCACATCGCCGGACGGCGCGGCGTCATGCGCGGCGACCAGTACCGCGCGGTCGAAACCCTGCGGTGTCTGCACCGCGCGCAGCGTCGATCGATCGAGGGTCTCGGCGACCACGTGGCCGGCGTCCACCCGCTTGATCGTGTCGGTGACCGGCAGACCCGGGATCACCGCAACGGCTCCGCCGGCGAGCGCCGCGAGCACGCGATCGAGCACCTCGACCGGGACGAACGGCCTGGCCACGTCATGGACGAGCACCGCGTCGACGTCCGGCGCGAGCGCGGCGAGGCCGGCGCGTACCGATGCCTGCCGGGTCGCGCCGCCGGCGACCACCGTCACCCCAGCGCCGGTTAGTTCGGCGCAGCGCCCGAGCAGGGCAGCCGGGGCCACGACGACCAGGTCACGCACGGCAGCGTGTGCGACGAACGGGCCCAGCGCATGTTCGAGCAGCGTGCGTCCGCGCACCTCGCAGAAAGCCTTCGGGACGGCGCTGCCGAGCCGGCGCCCGTCGCCCGCGGCAACAAGAATGGCGGCGACGGTCAACTGACCGTTCGCCGCCATTGCTTGCTGAGCTTGATTCAGGCGACTGCCTCGGCGAGCACCTCGTCGAGGACCAGTTCTGCCTTGTCTTCGTTGGTGCCCTCGGCAAGCGCGAGCTCGCTGACCAGGATCTGGCGGGCCTTGGCGAGCATGCGCTTCTCGCCGGCCGAAAGACCGCGGTCCTTGTCGCGACGCCACAGGTCGCGCACGACCTCGGCGACCTTGTTGACGTCACCGGATGCGAGCTTCTCGCCATTGGCCTTGTAGCGACGTGACCAGTTGGTCGGCTCCTCGGTGTGCGGTGCACGCAGCACCTCGAAAACCCGATCGAGGCCTTCCTGCCCAACGACGTCGCGAACACCGACGATCTCGGCGTTGTCGGCCGGAACGAGAACCGTCAGATCGCCCTGGGCAACCTTCAGCTTCAGATAAATCTTGGTCTCGCCCCGGATCGTGCGCTCTTCGATTGCTTCGATTTTCGCGGCCCCGTGATGGGGATAGACAACGGTCTCGCCGACCTTGAACGTCATGTGTGCGGGCCCCTTTCCACTGACTCAAGGGTAACACGCAGCACTTCACCCCCCGGGTTCGTTATGTGCCGCTTCGCCCCATGGCGCTTTCTCGATCGGTACGGTAGGGAATTTGCTGCATCGCCATTCTGGTCGGGCGCTCGCACGCCGATCTCGAGCGCTCGCTAGGCTGTCGGCGGTCGTTGCCGGACCAGTCGCGTCCCAGCGACAGCGCCGAGAAGGAGACGTCGTTGAACGCAGCGCCGGGAAGCGCCCGCCGCCTCGGCATCGGTGTCGCCGTAGCCGTGGCCGCGCTTGCGCTCGCCGGGTGCGCCGCCGGGCAGCACGCCCCCACCTCGAATGAAGTACCAGTCGTCGACGGCGTGTCGGCCGACGCCGGGCCGATCGCGTTGCGCGCGGTCACAGTCGCCGCCCCGACACAGGGCAGCTACCCCGCCGACGGCGACGCCACCCTGCAGCTCGTCATCGTCAACGACGGCCACGACCCGGACCGGCTCGTCGGGGTACGCACGGCGCAGGCCAACGAGGTCCGGTTGTTCGCCAATGCCGCCGACGCGGAGGCGGCCGGCGCAGCGGCCCCGTCGTCGAGCGCATCCGCCGAGCCTTCATCCGGGCCTTCATCGTCCGCTGCGTCCTCGCCGTCCGCTCCGTCCACACTCGAGTCGCTCGACCTGCCTGCCGGCCGCGCGGTCTCGATCGGCTATTCGCCCGACCTTGCGGTTATCCAGCTGCACGGGTTGACCAGCGCGCTGTTCCC
>DASXRA010000253.1:0-3341 GCA_036506855.1 Jatrophihabitantaceae bacterium | reverse complement strand
CGGCGACGGGGTGGAAGACGCGGAGGAGATCGCCGCGGGTCTCACCAATGTCGAGGAGCGGGAGGCCGTGCTCGGCATCCTCGCGCAGCGCCGTGAGTCGCTGATCGAACAACTGAAACAGCTGAGCCAGGACGCCTGACTCGACGCCGTCCGGCTGTGGGCCGATCGGGGCTCAACACGATCCCGGGCCGGGCCGACGAACGCGGCCTGGCAACCCGCGCCGAGGGCTCCCGTCACGTCCCAGGGATGGGCGGCTACCAACCGGACCAGGCGGACATCGACGTCGACCGCGGATACCACCGATCGGTACGGCTCGGGTCCGGGTTTGAGCTGACGTACCGAGTTGGCGGACATGACTCGAAGTGGTCGAGGATGCCGGCGTTGGGCAGTTGCGCCGCCGCGCTGGTCAGGCAGCGCCACGTGACGAAGTCATACGGCACTACTCTGCAGCGCATGACCTTCGACCGGTTCAGGATCGCGTTGCTGCTGCGCAACCTGCATCAGCCGGCCGCGTTGCAGGATCTGCACATGGCTTACCTGGACGGCGATGCCTAGAGCGGTGCGTCGATGACGGTCAGTCGCGCCGCCCTGGATGAGGCTGCTGCTGTCCTGCTTCCCGGCTACCTCGAGCTGGTGCCGCTTCCCGGCGAGCGGGATCTGAACGCCCGGGTGCGACGCGCGGACGGGCGTCTGGTCGTGCTCAAGCTCGCCGCGACGGACGCCGATCGGTCGCGCTTTGACCTCGAAGACGCCGTGCTGGGCCACCTCGCCGCGCGCACGCTCCCAGTGCGGACACCGTCGTCAATCGAGCGCCGCACGATCAGGGTCGCGGGCCAGCCGCGCACCGCCCGCGTGCTGACATGGATCGACGGTGATTCCTGGACCGGCCACGCAATGAATGACATCGACCTGTGGGGCGTGGGCGGCGCCGTCGCTGCGCTCGATGCCGCGCTGGCTGACTTCGACGATCCCGCGCTGGCCGTGCCGCATCGGTGGAGCATGCCGGCCGCCGGACGGCTCAGCTTCGACCCGATGCAGCTGCCGCCGGAGTGCCGCCAGTTCACCGTCGACGCGCTCACCCGGTTTCGCCGCGAGCTGGCCTCGGCGCTCGAGCGGCTTCCGACGCAGACGATCCACAACGACGCGAACGAACACAACGTGCTCGTCAACGCTGAGGGACGCCCGTCCGGTCTGATCGACTTCGGTGACGTCGATCGAGCTCCGCGGGTCTGTGGGCTGGCAACACTGTGCGCCTACGCCCTGCTGCACGCCGGCGACGACCTGCTCGAGCCGGTGCTGCCGCTGGTCGCCGGCTATCACCGCGAGGCTCCGCTGACGGTGGCCGAGTTGGACATCCTGCCCGGCCTCGTCGCCACCAGGCTGGCGATGAGCGTGGTCAACGCGGCGGAGCAGGCCCGCGACGATCCGGCCAACCCCTATCTGATGGTCAGCCAGGGCCCGATCCGGCGGGTCGCCCGGCAGCTGGGCGACGCGCTGGGGCCACTTGCGGTGTGCCGGCTGCGCGACGCGTGCGGTTACCCGGCGGTGCCCGCGTCCCGCAAGGTCGTCACCTGGCTGTCATCGGCGGTCGCCGACCCGGCGCCGGTCGTGGCGGCGGCGCGGCCGGATGCGAAGGTGCTGGTCCTTCCTGCCGACACGGACATCACCGAGGCCGACGCTGTGACTGCGCTGCTCAACAGCTCCACGGCGGACCTTGCCGTCGGCCGGTACGGAGAGGACCGCGGCGTCTACACGGCCGACGAGTTCGCCGGGCCAGGCGGCGAGCGGCGCACCATCCATTTGGGCCTGGACCTGTTCGTGCCCGCCGGCGAGCCGGTGTACGCGCCGTTCGACGGCGAGGTGGTGGCGGTCGCGGTCCGCCCTGCACCTCAGGACTACGGCGGGACGGTGATTCTGCGGCACGAGACTGCCGACGGCACGCCGTTCTGGCTGCTGCTCGGCCATGTGGCCCACGACGTCACGACGAGGGTCAGGCCGGGGCAGCGGGTTGCCCGGGGCGAGCGCGTGGCAACGGTCGGCACCCCGGACGAGAACGGGGGCTGGCAACCGCATCCCCATGTGCAGCTGTTCACCACGCTGCTCGGCCGCTCGTACGACCTGCCCGGTGTCGCGCGGCGGAGCGAACGGGACGTGTGGCTGTCGATCTCGCCCGATCCCAACCTCGTGTGCCGGTTACCCGTCACGCCTGCGGTGGCCCAGCGTGACAGCGACTGGATCGTGCACCACCGCCGTACCAACTTGTCCGCCACGCTCTCGTTGAGCTACGCAAAGCCGCTGCAGATCGTCGCGGGACAGGGCGCGGAGTTGATCGCCGATGACGGGCGCCGCTACCTCGACCTTGTCAACAACGTGGCGCATGTCGGGCACTGCCATCCCCGTGTTACGGCGGCGCTGTGCGAACAGGCCGGCGTCCTGAACACCAACACCCGGTACCTGCATCCGGCGATCATCGAATACGCCCGCCGCCTCGTGGCCCTGTTCCCCGACCCGCTCAACGTGGTCTTCTTCGTCAACTCCGGCAGCGAGGCGAACGACCTGGCGCTGCGCCTGGCTCGAGCACACACCGGGCGTGACGTCGTGTTCGCGCTGGAGCACGCCTATCACGGGCACACCGGCGCGCTCATCGAGGTCAGCCACGCGAAGTTCGCCCGCGCGGGTGGCGCCGGCGCCGGGCCGAGGGTGCGGGTGTGCAGGCTGCCCGATCCGTACCGGGGCGAGCACGGCGACGACGGTGCCGCCTACGCGGACGATGTCGCGCGCCACGCGTACGACCTGGCCGTCGCCGGTTCGGCCCCGGCCGCGTTCCTGCACGAGTCGATCCCGGGCGTGGCCGGGCAGATCGAGCTCGCCACCGGATACCTGGCTGCCGCTTACGCGCACGCCCGTGCCGCGGGTGCCGTCTGCATCGCGGACGAGGTCCAGTGCGGCTTCGGCCGCGTCGGCGACGCGATGTGGGCCTTCGAGCAGCACGGAGTGGTCCCGGACGTCGTCACGCTCGGCAAGCCGATCGGCAACGGGCACCCGCTCGCGGCGGTGGTGACGACGCCGCAGATCGCGAGGTCGTTCGTCACCGGTATGGAGTACTTCAACACCTTCGGCGGCAACCCGGTCAGCTGCACCGTCGGCCTTGCCGTGCTGGACGTGATCCGCGACGAGCGGCTGATTGCCAACGCAGCGGTGGTGGGCAGTTACCTCCGGGCCGGCCTGGATAAGCTGCGGCAGCGCCATGACTGCATCGGCGACGTACGGGGGCGAGGGCTCTTCCTCGGAGTCGACATCGTCCGCGATCGTTCCTCCCGGGAGCCCGCTACCCAACGTGC
>DASXRA010000252.1:0-4882 GCA_036506855.1 Jatrophihabitantaceae bacterium | reverse complement strand
TCGGCCTGCCGGAATGGAGCCGCGACCTTGTTCTTCACCACCTTCACGCGGACGTGCGACCCGATCACCTCTTCCTTCTCCTTGACCGGGCCGATGCGGCGGATGTCGAGCCGCAGCGACGCGTAGAACTTCAGCGCCTTGCCGCCCGTCGTTGTCTCAGGCGATCCGAACATCACGCCGATCTTCTCGCGGAGCTGGTTGATGAAGATCGCGGTGGTGCCAGAGTTGCTGAGCGCGCCGGTGATCTTGCGCAGCGCCTGGCTCATCAGCCGGGCTTGCAGGCCGACGTGGCTGTCGCCCATCTCGCCCTCGATCTCGGCTCGCGGCACGAGCGCGGCCACCGAGTCGATCACGACGATGTCGATCGCGCCGGAGCGGATCAGCATGTCCATGATCTCCAGCGCCTGCTCGCCGGTGTCGGGCTGGCTGACCAGCAGCGCGTCGGTGTCGACACCGAGCGCCTTGGCGTAGTCGGGGTCGAGGGCGTGCTCGGCGTCGATGAACGCCGCGATGCCGCCGGCCGCCTGCGCGTTCGCCACGGCGTGCAACGCCACCGTGGTCTTGCCTGAACTCTCCGGGCCGTAGATCTCGACCACCCGCCCGCGCGGCAGACCGCCGATACCGAGGGCGACGTCGAGCGCGATGGAACCGGTGGGGATCACCTCGATGGGGGCCGAGACGCGATCACCCAGGCGCATCACCGCGCCCTTGCCGTGCTGCTTGTCGATCTGTGCCAGGGCGACGTCGAGCGCCTTGTCGCGGTCGAAGCCTGCTGCCATGGGGGCCACCTTTTCGTTGGTCGTGACTCGTGTCAGCCGAGACGTTAGAGCCGGGCACCGACAAATCCGTGGCGAAGAGCGAACCTGTGGACAGCGCTCGGACAATCCACAGCCTAGACGAACACGCGTTCGAGGAAGCCACCCGACACGCCGGGCCCCGCGGCACCGATCAGCGCAGGTGTGCGGGTACCTCGAACTCTTCGCAGACGGCACGCCAGATGTCCCTGGTCTCCACTCCGGCCGCGATCGCCTCGTCGACGGTTGCCCCGAGTGCCGGCAGCCGGTGATCGGCAGCCACGCTGCGTGCGTAGGACGCCCCGAAACGCTCGTCCATCCGGCTCCAGAAGTCAGTCAGGCGCATGTCCACCACTGTAGGAGTGGCCCGAGGCGACGCCGAATCGCGCTGCCACCATGGAACCATGCCCGCGACACCTGCTGAAGATCCCGCCCTCTGGTACGCGATGCCTGTCCTGGCCGGAGACAAGATCCGGCTCGAACCGCTGGCCGTCGAGCACGCGCATGGATATTTCAAGGCCGGATCCCCCGAAGGGGACGAGGTCTTTCGCTGGCTGCACGTGCCTCCTCCGGAGGACGAGGACGCCGCCCTCGAGCAGATCGTCGCAGCGCTCGCGGCTCGGGCTCGGGCCGAGCGGTTCGCGTATGCCCAGATCGACGCCGCCACCGGAGAGTTCGTGGGGACGACCTCGTTCTACGAGGTGAACCCGGCGATGCGCGCGATCGGCATCGGCTACACGTGGCTCGGGCGCCGTTGGTGGCGTACCGGGCACAACACGGAGTCGAAGCTGCTGATGATGAGCCACGCCTTCGACACTCTCGGCGCGGCCCGTGTCGTCTGGCACACCGACATACACAACGCCAGGTCGCAGGCAGCGATCGAGCGGCTCGGTGCGACCAAGGAGGGCGTCATCCGTAAGCACCGGATCCGCCGCGACGGCTCCTGGCGCGACAGCGTCCAGTACTCCATGACCGACGACGACTGGCCCAAAGCGCGCGAACGGCTCACCTCGCGCCTCGCCGACGGCTGACCTGTCAGACCGTCCGGGCACACTGGACGCGTGCCGCCCTTCTCACCTGCGACCCAGGCGTGGTTCGACGCCGCGTTCACCGCGGCCACGCCCGCCCAGTCGGGTGCCTGGGACGCGATTGCCCGTGGCGAGCACACCCTGGTCGTGGCGCCTACCGGATCCGGCAAGACGCTGGCCGCGTTCCTGTCCTCACTCGACCGCCTGGCGGCCCTGCCGGTACCCGATGACCCGCTGCGGCGCTGCCGCGTGCTCTACGTCAGCCCGCTCAAGGCACTGGCCGTCGACATCGAACGCAACCTGCGCTCGCCGCTCGCCGGCATCCGGCAGGCGGCGGCGCGGCTGGGCCTGGCCGAGCCCGACGTCACCGTGGCGATGCGCACCGGCGACACATCGGCCGACGAGCGCCGCCTGTTCGCCCGCCGGCCCGCCGACATCCTGATCACCACACCCGAGTCGCTGTTTCTGCTCCTGACGTCCGGCGCACGCGAAGCGCTGCGCGGGATCGACACCGTGATCGTCGACGAGGTGCACGCCGTGTGCGCCACCAAGCGGGGCGCGCACCTCGCCGTGTCGCTGGAACGGCTCGACGCCCTGCTCGAAGAACCCGCTCAGCGCATCGGGCTCTCGGCGACGGTCCGGCCGGTCGACGAGGTCGCGACGTTCCTCGCCGGCGGCAGGCCGGTCACGGTCGTCCAGCCGCCGGCGCAGAAGACGTTCGACCTGCAGGTGGTCGTGCCGGTCGAGGACATGTCGACGCTCGGCGAGCCGACCGGCGACCTGACCGGAGCGGCGTCCGGCGCCGAACGCCGCACCTCGATCTGGCCGCACGTCGAGGAACGGGTGCTGGACCTGATCGAGCAGCACCGGTCGACGATCGTGTTCGCGAACTCGCGGCGGCTCGCGGAGCGGCTCACCGCGCGGCTCAACGAGCTCGAATCCGAACGGCAGGGCATCGCGCTCGAACCGCAGACGAAGCCGCCGGCCGAGCTCATGGCCGAATCGGGCTCAGGCCGGCCGGCGGGCGAGGTCGTCGTCGCCCGAGCGCATCACGGCTCGGTGTCGCGCGAACAGCGACGCATCGTCGAGGAAGAGCTCAAGGCCGGGCGCCTGCCGTCCGTCGTCGCTACGTCCTCCCTCGAACTCGGCATCGACATGGGCGCCGTCGACCTCGTGGTGCAGGTCGAGGCGCCGCCGTCGGTCGCCTCGGGGCTGCAGCGCGTCGGGCGGGCCGGCCACCAGGTCGGTGCAATCTCACGTGGCGTCATCTTCCCGAAATACCGCGGCGACCTGGTCGAGTGCACGGTCGTGGCCGAGCGGATGCGCGACGGCCTCATCGAGGCAATGCGCTACCCCCGCAATCCGCTCGACGTGCTGGCCCAGCAGATCGTCGCGATGGTGTCGATGGAGACGTTGACGGTCGACACTGTCGCCGAGATCGTCCAGCGGGCGGCTCCTTTTGCCGGGCTGCCCCGCTCGGCCCTGGACGCCGTGCTCGACATGCTCGCCGGGCGGTACCCGTCCGACGCGTTCGCCGAGCTGCGTCCACGCCTGGTGTGGGATCGCGTCAGCGGCGAGCTGCACGCCCGGCCGGGGGCGCAGCGGCTCGCGGTGACCAGCGGCGGCACGATTCCCGACCGCGGCCTGTTCGGCGTCTTCCTGGCAGGCGCCGAAGGCACCGGCCGCCGGGTCGGCGAGCTGGACGAGGAGATGGTCTACGAGTCCCGGGTGGGCGACGTGTTCCTGCTTGGCTCGTCGTCGTGGCGCATCGAGGACATCACGCACGACCGCGTGCTCGTCACGCCGGCCCCCGGCGAGATCGGCCGCATGCCGTTCTGGAAGGGCGACGCTCCCGGGCGACCGGTCGAACTCGGCCGCGCGCTCGGCGCGTTCCTGCGTGAAGTGTCCACAATGGACAGTGCCGACGCCGCTGTGCGTGCGGGCGCGGCCGGTCTGGACGCGTGGGGCACGTCCAACCTGCTTGCGTACCTGCGCGAGCAGCGCGACGCGACCGGATACCTGCCCGATGACCGGACGGTGCTCGTCGAGCGCTTCCGCGACGAGCTCGGCGACTGGCGGCTGGTCGTGCACTCCCCGTTCGGAGCCCCGGTCAACGCTCCGTGGGCGCTGGCGATCACCGCCCGGCTGCGCGAGCGCTACGGCCTGGACGTGCAGTCCATGCACAGCGACGACGGCATCGTGATCCGCCTGCCCGACACCGACGCCGAGCCACCGGGCGGCGACCTCGCGATGTTCGGCGCGGACGAGATCGAGGCGATCGTCACGGCCGAGCTGGGCGGCTCGGCCGTGTTCGCGTCCCGGTTCCGCGAGTGCGCCGCCCGGTCGTTGCTGCTCCCCCGGCGCGATCCGCAACGGCGCACGCCTTTGTGGCAACAGCGCCAACGGGCCAATCAACTGCTCCAGGTCGCCAGCGAGTACGGCGACTTCCCGGTCACGCTCGAGGCCATGCGCGAGTGCCTGCAAGACGTCTTCGACGTGCCCGGCCTGACGGGTCTCATGCGCGATCTCGCAGCGCGCCGCGTACGCCTGGTCGAGGTCGCGACGCAGGAGGCGTCGCCGTTCGCCCGTTCGCTGCTGTTCGGCTATGTCGGCATGTTCCTCTACGACGGCGACGCGCCGCTGGCCGAGCGCCGGGCGCAAGCGCTGTCGCTCGACAGCAGGCTGCTCGCCGAGCTGCTCGGCTCCACCGACCTGCGCGAGCTGTTCGATGCCGACGCGATCGCCGCGGTCGAGTCAGAGCTGCAGCGACTGCCGGCCGATCGCCACGCGCGCGGCATCGACTCCGTGCACGACCTGCTGCGCGGCGTCGGCGACCTCACTACCGCCGAGGCGCTGGCCCGCGGAGCCACCGCACACGACCTCGCCGAGCTTGAGGCGGCCCGGCGCGCCGTCCGGGTGCGCATCGCGGGCGACGAGCGGTGGCTGGCGATCGAGGACGCCGGACGTGTTCGTGACGCGCTCGGCACCGCGTTGCCGGTCGGCGTGCCCGAGGCGTTCACCGAACCCGTCCGCGACCCGCTCGGCGACCTCGTCGCCCGC
>DASXRA010000251.1:0-3152 GCA_036506855.1 Jatrophihabitantaceae bacterium | reverse complement strand
CACCATGTCGATCGTGTCGGCCTCGGTTGCGGTCTTGTCGTCGCGGTAACGCACGACGCGCGCGAAGCGCAGGGCCAGGCCACCGGGGTAACGCGACGACGTCTGCACGCCATCGAACGCGATCTCGACGACCTGCTCCGGCCGCAGCGGCACCACCCAGTCGTCGGTCGGGCCGACCGCCAGTGACCGGAACCGCTGCGTCTGCCAGCCGAGCATCTCGTCGGTCATGCCTTTGAACGTCTTGCCGAGCATCACGAAGCCACCGTTCACCGGGTCGCGGGCGCCGAGGTGGATGTTCGACAGCCAGCCGCGTCGGCGACCGGACCCCCACTCGACGGCCAGCACGACGAGGTCGAGCGTGTGCACCGGCTTGATCTTCAGCCAGCCCGCGCCGCGGCGCCCGGCCTCGTACGGCGCGGTCAGCGACTTGGCCACGAGGCCCTCGTGCCCATGACGCAGCGTGTCGGCAAGGAACTCTCGGGCCGCGTCCGGCTCGCCGGTGATCATCCGGTGCACCCGATGCGGCTCCGGCACGACGCTGTCGAGGATCTCGATGCGCCGGGCAGTCGGATCGTCGAGCAGGTCGGCGCCGTCGAGATGCAATACGTCGAACAGGAACAGGCTGATCGGCGTCGTGGCCCGCCCAGTGGCCACGTCGCGCCGGCTGCCCAGCCGTGACGCCGTGACCTGGAACCGATGCGGCCGCCCGTCCGGACGCAGCGCGATCGCCTCACCGTCCGCGACGAGGGTGCGTACCGCAAGGGCGCGGACCGCCTCGACGACCTCGGGCAGTCGGGCAGTGACATCGTCGAGGGTGCGGGTGAACAGCGCGATGTCGTCGCCCGCGCGGTGCACCTGCAGGCGAACGCCGTCGAGTTTCCATTCGAAGACAGCTTCGCCGCCGAGTCGAGTCAGCGCGTCGTCCGTGCTCTTCGCGGTCTGCGCGAGCATCGGCGCGATCGGCCGCCCGACCTGAAGCCGGAACTCGGCAAGCGCGGCGAGGCCGTCAGCCAGCGCGGCGGCCGCCACCGCCGGCAGATCACCACGCAGCATCGCCGCGCGGCGCAACGCCGCGAGCGGGACGTCCGCTGCACGCGCGACCGCGTCGGTCATCAGCCCGGCCAGCGCACCCTGACGTAACTCGCCGCTGAGCAGGCGCCGCAGGAATGTCTGCTCCGGCTCCGTGGCGCGACCGAACACACCCGCGAGCAGTTCGCGACGCCGTGCCTGCGAGCCCGGCCCCGACGTCTGGCCGATCGTGGTGAACGTCGCGTCGACCTCGGCGACGGTCAGTGTGGGCGTAGCGGCCGGCGCCTCGACCTCGCGCAGTGACGCCCAGCCCACACCGATCTGGCGCTGCGGGAGCTCGCCGGACAGCCACGAGACCACGACCGCGGCCTGGTGCGGTGACAGCTCGCCGAGCAGCGCGGCCAGGCGCGCGATCTTGCCGCCCCGCGCCGAGGTCCGCGCGATCTCAGCAGACGCCGAGGCGATCGCGTCCAGCAACATGCGGGCAGCCTGCCATGCAGGGCCGACACTCAGCAGGCGGACAGGAACCGATCGAGCACGCGCACGCCGAACCCGAGCGCGTCGATGGGCACCCGCTCGTCGATGCCGTGGAAGAGCGCCATGAAGTCCAGGTCGGCCGGGAGCAGCAGCGGCGAGAAGCCGAAGCAGCGAATGCCGAGTTCGGAGAACGACTTGGCGTCGGTGCCGCCGCTCATCAGGTACGGCACGGGCCGCGCGCCGGGGTCCTCGGCCCGCAGCGCCGCGGACATGGAGTCGACGAGCGGCCCGTCGAACGTCGTCTCGACGGCGACGTCGCGGACCAGGAACTCGCGGGTGACGCCGTCGCCGATCAGCTCGTCGATCGCGGCGAGCAGGGCCTCTTCCTGGCCCGGCAGGAAGCGGGTGTCGATGGTCGCCTCGGCGCTCGACGGAATCACGTTCGTCTTGTAGCCGGCTTGCAGCATCGTCGGGTTCGCGGTGTTGCGGATCGTCGCGCCGATCATGCGCGCGACGGTGCCCAGCTTGGACAGGCCCGGCTCCGGATCGTCCGGGTCGATGTCGAGGCCGGTCACCGCATTGATCTCCTCGAGCAGGCGCCGAACCGTGTCGGTGACCAGCAGCGGGAACTCGTGGGAGCCGATCCGGCTGACGGCCGCGGCCAGCCGGGTCACCGCGTTGTCGTCGTGGATCAGCGAGCCGTGCCCTGGACGCCCGGACGCGCGCAGGCGCAGCCAGCCGATCCCCTTCTCGGCCGTCTGGATCAGGTACAGCCGCAGGTCACCGCCGACCGAGACGCTGTAGCCGCCGACCTCGCTGATCGCCTCGGTGCAGTCGGCGAACAGCTCGGGGTGGTTGTCGACGAGCCAGTGCGCGCCCTTCTTACCGCCGGCCTCCTCATCGGCGACGAACGCCAGGACGATGTCACGTGGCGGCTTGCGCCCGGCGCGCGCCCACTCGCGGACGAGCGCGAGCGTCATCGCGTCCATGTCCTTCATGTCGATGGCACCGCGTCCCCAGATGTATCCGTCACGGATCTCACCGGCGAACGGGTCGACCGACCACTCGGACGCGTCGGCCGGAACGACGTCGAGGTGGCCATGGATGAGCAGCGGTTTCCGCGACGGGTCGGTGCCCGCGATTCGCGCGATGGTGGACGCTCGCCCTGGTTCTGATTCGAAGATCTGCGATGCGATGCCCACCTCGTCGAGGCGCTGCGCGACCCATTCCGCGGCCGGACGTTCCGGGTGCGTCGGGTTGGACGTGTTGATCCGGATCAGGTCGCTGAGCAGGTCAACGACCTCGGTCTGCGCGGGGGCATGGCTCATGGTTCGTTCCTACCAGGCGGCACAGCTTCGCGGGGGCCGCGGTGGTGGCGGCCGACTCAGCGAGCGCGGCGCCCGCTGCGACGTCCCGCAACGAGGACGACGCCGCTGACGGCGATCGTGAAGCACAGCACCAGCACGGCGAGCAGAACCGAGTCGTTGGCTCCGGCGGTGGATCTCGCGGCGACCTCGACCCGCCGGCCCGATCCGCTCGCGGCAGTGCTATGTGATTGCGACGGCGGTGCCGGCGTCGACGTCGAGTTCTCCGCGCCGAGCGTCAACGTCGTGTCCGAGGCCGGAACGGAGGCGATCGTCGGCGTC
>DASXRA010000250.1:0-2891 GCA_036506855.1 Jatrophihabitantaceae bacterium | reverse complement strand
GAAGATCCCGAAGGGCGTGCTGCTGTTCGGCCCGCCCGGCACCGGTAAGACCCTGCTCGCCCGCGCGGTTACCGGCGAGGCCGGGGTGCCGTTCTACTCGATCTCCGGCTCGGACTTCGTCGAGATGTTCGTGGGTGTCGGTGCGTCCCGCGTCCGCGACCTGTTCGAGCAGGCCAAGGCCAACGCGCCGGCCATCATCTTCGTCGACGAGATCGACGCCGTAGGACGGCACCGCGGTGCTGGCTTGGGCGGTGGCCACGACGAGCGCGAGCAGACGCTGAACCAGTTGCTGGTCGAGATGGACGGGTTCGACGTCAAGGGTGGTGTCATCCTGATCGCCGCCACGAACCGTCCCGACATCCTCGACCCGGCGTTGCTGCGCCCAGGCCGGTTCGACCGGCAGGTCGCGGTGTCGCCGCCGGACGTGCTGGGCCGCCAGGCCGTGCTCGCGGTGCACGCGAAGGGCAAGCCGCTCGCCGCCGACGTCGACCTCGGCGTGATCGCCCGGCGCACGCCCGGCTTCACCGGCGCCGATCTCGCCAACGTCATCAACGAGGCCGCGCTGCTGACCGCGCGCAACAACGGCCGGCTGATCGACAACAAGGCACTCGAAGAGGCGATCGACCGCGTCATCGCCGGCCCGGAGCGCAAGACGCGCGCGATGAGCGACAAGGAGAAGCGGGTCACCGCTTACCACGAGTCGGGCCACGCACTGACGGCCTGGGCGATGCCCAACCTCGACCCCGTGCACAAGGTGACGATCCTGCCCCGCGGGCGCTCTCTCGGGCACACGCTCGTGCTGCCGCTCGAGGACCGCTACACGCAGACCCGCTCGGAGATCCTCGACCAGCTCGTGTACGCGCTGGGCGGGCGAGCCGCCGAGGAGCTCGTGTTCCACGAGCCGACGACCGGCGCGTCCGACGACATCGAGAAGGCCAGCAAGCTCGCGCGGGCCATGGTCACCGAGTACGGCATGAGCTCCAAGCTCGGCGCCGTGAAGTACGGCACGAGCGACGCCGAGCCGTTCCTCGGCCGCGACTACGGCCACCAGCGCGACTACTCCGAGGACATCGCCGCCGACATCGACTCCGAGGTGCGCGACCTCATCGAGGCGGCGCACGACGAGGCCTGGGAGATCCTGGTCCAGTACCGCGACATCCTGGACGCGATGGTGCTCGAGATCGTCGAGAAGGAGACGCTGGCCAAGGACGACCTCGAGCGCATCCTCGCGCCGGTTCGCAAGCGCCCGCCGCACAACACCTTCAGCGGCTTCGGCAAGCGCACGCCGAGCGACCGCCCGCCGATCGAGATCCCACCCAGCGCGCGCTCGAACGGAGTGTCGGTCAACGGGGCGGGAACACCGGCGCTTCCCGGCGTGCAGCCGAAGCCGGACGCGCCCGCGTCTGTCGCGCCGTCGCCTGCGCCCGCACCCCCCTCGTCCGGCCATGACTTCGGACCGACCCAGACCTACGGCTCGCCGCAGGCCTACGGCGACACCCAGGCCTACGGCGACAACGAGGAGCAGCACTCCACCGCGTACCTGCCACCGGTCACCCCGCCCCCGCCTGCGCCGTACCCGACCTACCCGGAGCGGCGGCATCAGCCCGGGACGGACGGCTCGCAGGGCTCGGCGTGAGTGCGCCTGACGCGGACGGATCTCGCACCGACGGCGTCGACCTGGCACGCGTCGAGAAGGCCGTCCGTGAACTGCTGATCGCGATCGGCGAAGATCCTGAGCGCAGCGGCCTGGTGCGCACTCCGGAGCGAGTGGCCCGCGCATACGCCGAGATGTTCGCCGGCCTGTTCGTCGACCCGGACGAGGTGCTGCAGACCACCTTCGACGAGAACCACGACGAGCTCGTCCTGGTCAAGGACATCCCGCTCTACTCGATCTGCGAGCACCATCTCGTGCCGTGGCACGGCAAAGCCGCGGTCGGCTACATCCCGGGTGAGGACGGGCGGATCACCGGCCTGTCGAAGCTGGCCCGGGTGGTCGACCTGTACGCGAAGCGGCCGCAGGTGCAGGAGCGGCTGACCTCGCAGGTCGCCGACGCCGTGATGCGCCGCCTCGAGCCGCAGGGCGTCATCGTCGTGGTCGAGGCCGAGCACCTGTGCATGGCGATGCGCGGCGTCCGCAAGCCCGGGGCGATCACGACCACCTCGGCGGTGCGGGGCATCTTCCAGTCCGACCCGCGCAGCCGCGCGGAGGCGCTGTCGCTGATCCTGGGACGTTGACGTGGCGGGATTCCCGCTTCCTTCGCGCGCGGATCGAATTGTCGTCATGGGCGTGCTGAACGTCACGCCGGACTCGTTCTCCGACGGCGGGCGCTACGCGTCCGTCGACGACGCCGTGGCCCATGCCCTGGCCATGCGCGCCGAGGGCGCCGACCTGATCGACGTCGGTGGCGAGTCGACGCGTCCCGGTGCCGATCGGGTCGACGCGCCGGTCGAGGCCGGCCGGGTGCTGCCCGTTATCAAGGCGCTCGCCGCCGAGGGCATCGCGGTCAGCGTCGACACGTACCGGGCGTCCGTCGCCGAATCCGCGCTGGCGCATGGCGCCTCGGTGATCAACGACGTGTCGGGCGGGCTCGGCGATGCCGACATGGCCCGCGTCGCCCGCGACGCGGGCTGCCCGTGGATCCTCATGCATTGGCGCGGGCACAGCCGGATCATGCGGCAGCTGGCGACCTACGACGACGTCGTCGCCGACGTGCGCCGCGAGCTGCTGCAACGTGTCGACGCGGCGCTGTCCGCTGGCGTGGACGCCGCCCAGCTGGCCCTCGACCCGGGTATCGGCTTCGCGAAGACCGCCGAACACGACTGGCCGCTGCTCGCCCACCTGGACGAGTTCGTGGCGCTCGGCTTCCCGGTGCTGATCGGCGCGTCGCGCA
>DASXRA010000249.1:0-1748 GCA_036506855.1 Jatrophihabitantaceae bacterium | reverse complement strand
GGCGAGCGGCTGACCGTCGCCGAGGTCGGCACCCGCTACCTGCGGCACCTCGACAACGCCGGGCGCAAGCCTGTGACGCTGATCGCCGTCCGCGGGCACCTCGACCACTGGCACGCCCCGTTCTTCGCCGATAAGGCGCTCGACGCGATCCGGCCCGACGACGTCGCCGATCTGGTCGCGCTCATGCGCGCCGGCCAGCGCCCGAGCGGAATCGCGCGCAGCAAGCCGCTGTCACCGAAGACGGTGCGCAACGCAGTCGGCACGCTGAACGCGCTTTACCGCTTCGCGCTGCGCCGCGGCTGGGCGACCCGCAACCCCGTCGCCACGGTCGACCTGCCCGACGTGCAGACCGGTGACGAGATCCGATTCCTCGAGCCCGCCGAGGTCGAAGCGGTCGCCGCTGCGGCCATCGACGGGCCGTACGAGTCGATCGACCGCGCGCTGTTCCTGACGGCTGCCATGACCGGGCTGCGGGTGGGCGAGCTGATCGCGCTGCGGTGGCGCGACGTCGACTGGCCCGCCGGTCGGCTGCGTGTCAGACGCACGTACGACTCGCGCTCGGGCTACGGCACACCGAAGTCGCGCCGATCGAGCCGAAGCGTGCCGATGGCCGACGCCGTCGCGGGCGAGCTGGACCGGCTCTACCAGTCCGCACGGGCGCAGGGAGACGACGATCTCGTCTTCGCCGACCCGCTCTCGGGCGGCCCGCTCAGCAAGCGCAGCATCCTCCTGCGGTTCCGCAAGGCGCTGCGTTCGGCGCACCTGGACGAGACGCATTGCGTCCATGACCTGCGCCACACGTTCGGGACCAGGATGGCCGCCGCGGGCGTGTCCATGCGGACACTTCAGGAGTGGATGGGGCACCGCGACATCGCGACAACGCAGCGGTACGACGACTACGCGCCGGCTCCGCAGCACGAGCGCGACTTGGTCGCCGCGGCGTTCGCGCCCCGCGACCCCGAGGTACCAATCGGCGTACCAATTTGAGCGAATCTCACATGACCTGAGAACTGGTCAGCCGCACGGGTATGCGGTATTTCACCTGAGCGCAGCCGCCCCGGCGATTTCGATTCCCGTATCCCGCTCTCGGGACGGCTTGAGGGGCCTGGACACATGTCCGGGCGACAACGCGTCGTCGCGCCCCCATACTGCGCCAGTCAGCAATCTCGACTGTCGCCGCGGCCGCCGCCCGCCGCAGGCGCACCAGGCACGCGCAGCGGGCCCCCGGGGGATCATCATGTTCAAGAAGACGGCCGCGGCCGTGGCCGGCGTCGCTGTGCTCAGCGCGCTCGGTGGCGCCGCCAGTGCTCAGGCCAGCTGTTCCGCATCGACGCCGGCGACCGCCACGTATGCCGACTCGCCGATAGACGGTGACACGGGCCTGGCGCCGGAGATCGGCGTCGTCCAGGCGTCGGTGAACGCCACGTGCGGCTACACCCTCGATCCGGGCGTGCTCGACGCGATGCTCGTCTCCGGCGACGCCGTGTTCGTGCACATCAACACCGACGGCAACCCGTCGACGGGAAGCCCGACGTTCCACGGTGCCGACGTGGCCGTCGGGACCCTCGGCTCGACGTCCGGCAACGTGCCCCCCGTCATGGGCCGGTGGAACTCCGCTACCAGCAAGTTCGACTTCGCCGGCGGCGCGACCCTGACGCCGGCGGGCGTCGGCGGGTTCACCGCGAGCCTGGACGCGCTCGGGATCGCGAACCCGGCGACGACGACCGTGGAGGTCGGCTCGATCTACA
>DASXRA010000248.1:0-1879 GCA_036506855.1 Jatrophihabitantaceae bacterium | reverse complement strand
ATCGCCGGCGTCGATGATCAGCGTGGGGATGCGCAGTCGCTCGACCTGGTTGAGCGGGTCGTAGTGCGCCAGCGCGGCCATGAACGGCGTTCCTGACATCCGTGGCCATGCGTCGATGCCCTGCGGGATCGCGGGCGCGTCACCGCGCGCGGTGTCGATTGCGCGCCGGCGGGCATGGTCGGCGACCGGTCCGCTCAGGGGCGCGATGGCCGGCACCTGGAGGGACAGCGCCTTGATCCGGGCGTCGTTGGCCGCCACATCGACGGCGATACCCCCGCCGAAGCTGGTCGCCCAGAGCCCGATCCGGTCCGGGTCGACGTTGGGCTCACCTTCGATGTAGTCCACGGCCGAGCGCATCCCGGCGGCCCAGGCGAACGGATCCACCAGCTCGCGGATGAACCGCACGCGTGTCACCGCCTCGTTGCTGCCGTTGCGCGCGGGGAGGTCGCCGACCAGCTGCAGCGGCGAGCCCGAGCCGCCCCAGCTGGGCTGCGTGAAGGTCAGGGTGATCATCCCCGCCGCGGCGAAGAGCGCCGCGTAGCGCTCGGCGGTCAGCTTGCTGCCGCCCCAGCCGTGGCCCAGCACGACCGCCGGCAGCGCCGCATCGTCGGCGACGGTCGTCGGACGGTAGAGATCGGCGTCGAGGCCGATGCCGTTGCTCCAGACGGTGACCGGCTGGCGCCCGACGCCCTCGGGCATGACCAGCGGGGGATAGTCGGGCTCAGCCAACGCCCGCCTCCGTCGACGACGCATCCCTCGGCCACACGTCGTCGAGCGAGTCTGCATCGGTGGCCGTCGCCTGGATGCCGACGACACGCCAGCCCTCCTCGGACTTGGCCACCTCGAAGTGCGTGGCCCAGCGCTGGATCTCGGTGTCGTCGGCGCTGCGCCGCGACCAGATCACCTCGATCGCCGCCCCGACCACGCTGTACACAAACACGCGCCGATCGGGCACCACCGTGTGGGTGTATCCGGCCTCTCTGAGCGCGGCGTAGTTGAACTCCAGGAAAGCGGCGACGCTTGCGTCGTCGAGGCACCAGAAGGACTGCTCCAGCCCCGTGACGTGCATCGGGGTGCCCCAGTACTGGTGGATGAACTCGGGGCCCTCCGAGGACGTGCCGCTGGCGACCGCCACCCAGCGCGGCAGGTAGTCGTCGAAGAACCAGGCCGTCACCTCGGCGCGGGTCGCCGCGATCCGCTCATCGGACATTGCAGGGTTCCTTGCTCGTGGTTTGAACGTCGCGGCGACCGCTGACTTTGAAATGCCAAGGCAATCGCCCGGCGGCACTAGAGCAGCCTGACTTGGATATGTCAAGCCAGCTCTGGTACCGTCCACGCCGATGCCAGGTTCGACATCCGTGGCGAGCGCCGCGAGCCCGAGGCACGTCCCGCTCACGACTGCCGACTTCTGCTGCCGGGCCCGCACCGTCCACGGCGCACGCATCGGTGTCGTCGACGAGCCCGGCGTTCCGGGCGGCCTGGGCCGCCTGACCTACGGTGAGTTGCTGTCGCGCTGCGACGGAATGATCGCGGCGCTCGATCGGATGCAGATCGGCTCCGGCGAGCGCGTCGCCGTGATCTCCCCGAACGCCGCGAAGCTGCTGATCGCGCTGTTCGCCGTCACGGGCAGCGGGCGCATCCTCGTGCCGATCAACTTCCGCCTCACGCCCGACGAGGCACAGTTCATCGTCGACGACGCAGAGACCGCGGTGCTGCTCATCGACCCCGAGCTCGACGAGCGCTTCGCCAGCGTGCGGGCGCCGCGGCGCGTGGTGATGGACGGCGAGGCCGACGCGGAGCTGTTCGCCCCGGCCGGTGCGGCGCTCGAGTGGCCGGCGGTCCCCGAGGAGGCCCCGGCCACGATCAACTACACGTCAGG
>DASXRA010000247.1:0-8165 GCA_036506855.1 Jatrophihabitantaceae bacterium | reverse complement strand
GCGGCACCTGCGGTGCCTGGACCGTTGCTCGCCGCCTCGGCGCCGGCGGCGACCGGCGCTATCAGCACGCCGATTCCGGCTGCGCCGGCGACGGCGCGCATCACGACAGCGGGCAACAGTTGTCGAGCGAGCTCGCTGGCGCCGCGCCCGACACGCCCCGGAGCCGTTGTCAAGGCGAGCGCCGCCAGTCCGATCGCCAGCCACAGTGCCACCAGCCACAGCGCGGCCGTGCCCAGCGTGATCGCCGCGCGATCGGCACCCACCCGTTCCAGCCAACTGTGCGGAGCCGCCACATCGCGAGCCAGCGCCGCGCAATGCGGAAACAGGAGCACCAGAGCGACGGCGTCAACGATGACGAGGCTGGCCAGCCAGCTTGCGCCTCTGAGGCGGGTCATGATGCGGACTCCTTCGTTTACGTTCATTTGCGTTAATACGCGTTTGGTAGCGCACGGTCAAGGCAAATGATCTAATTGCGTCGGGCATGACCCGAACAGGAGGCGATGAGTGCGCTGGGACGGCCTTTTCGCGGATCTCGAAGCGCAGGCGGGTGCGCTTGACACAGCGCAGCGCGCTGCCGAGATCGAGGAGCGCGCCCGTGCCGAGCTCGGCCGGATTCGGCTGCAGGACCGGCTGCGTCCCGCGACAGGTTCCGCCGTGCGCGCTCGGTGCCGGGGAGGGCTCGCTGTTGCCGGCACCATCACCCGGGTCGGCGCGGAGTGGCTGCTCCTCGATGAGGGTGGCAACCGGGAGGCGCTCGTCGTCACCGCGACGCTGATCAGCGTGTCCGGACTCGGCCGCCTGTCAGCCGCGCCCGATACCGAGGGCGTCGTCGAATCGCGTCTCGGCCTGCGTCATGCGCTGCGCGGTATTGCGCGCGATCGCTCGGCGGCAGCGGTGCATCTCATCGATGGGACGACCGCCGACGGCACGATCGATCGGATCGGCGCCGACTTCGTCGAGATCGCCGCACATGCGGCTGGAGAGCTGCGGCGCCGGAGCGAGGTGCGCGACGTCCTGGTGGTTCCGCTGAGCGCCGTTGCCGCCGTGCGTCGGCAGGCATGACTTCGTCCCACTGGGCGTGAGCCGTCAGTCGGCGTCCGGGCTCTCGGCGTCGGCGAAGGGATGTTCCGACACGAACTGCTTGGTCTGGTCGTACATGCGCGAGATATAGGTCTCCAGCTTCTCGCGCTCGACTCGCCATTGGCCACGTCCGCCGATCTTGATGGCTTCGAGCTCGCCGCTACGCACCAGCGCGTAGGTCTGCGACGCGGAGATGTTGAGGACGTCGGCGACATCGGCGAGCGTCAAGAAGCGATCCGTTGCCATGGCCTTCGTTTCCCTTCGTCTGCGCTCCGACGCCTGCGGACAGGTCGAGTATGGCGGGTCTGGCAGTTGCGCGGACACGCGCTGTCCACAGAGTGCTTGCCTGGCGCACGGTTTGTCCACAAGCCCTGGATCTCAGCGATCGGTCACGTTGAGGAATCAAGTACGCTCTGCGCGTGCCCGGGCGATTCTCGGTATTACGTGACGCTTGGCCCGTTCTGGCCGGGCGGATCGCCAGCCGCCGGGTGACGACGTTCGGGGGTCTTGCAATGACGAGTCGATCCGGTCTGTCGCTGGTCGCGTCCGGGTGCTCGTTGCTTGCGTCGCCTGCCGAGCGGCGCAGGTGACGACGGCCCGTCGCCGACGAGAAGCGGCAGTACGTATCGACCCAACTTCGAGCTGAAACGGGAGCCTAGACAGGTGGCTACGACCTCTCCCTCGCCGCGGCGTGTGAAGACGCCTGACTGGTTCGACTTTCGCCTCGTTGCCGGCGTCTTGCTGGTAATCGGCTCGATGGTCGCTGGTGCGGTGACCATCGCGGCGGCCGATTCGAGCGCCCGCGTGTGGGCCGTCACGCGCGACCTCTCGCCCGGGACCGTCCTCACATCCGGCGACGTCAAACCGATCAAGGTGCGCCTGCCGAGCATGGATCTGTACTTCGCCACCGACGACAAGGCGAGCGACCACGAGATCGTCGGAATGATGGTCGCGACGCAGCTCTTCGCGGGGCAGCCACTGCCTCGTCCGGCAGTGGTGAACACGGCTCCGGCCACCACGCTGACCGTGCCGCTGAGCAGTGACCAGGCACCGAGCGTCGCCCGCGGCCAGCGAATCGAGCTGTGGCTGTCGAGCAAGAGCTGCCATGCGAGCGTCGTCCTGCCGAGTGTGGTCGTGCAGGACGTCCAGACCGGCGGGGGAGGAGCGTTCGGTACCAGTACGGCCGAGAACGTTGTTATCCGCGTACCGGCGAGCGATGCGGCTCGCGTCGTCACCGCTCTGGGTCTGGACGGAACAGTGATCCGCGCGGGGCTGCTCAGCGGCAAGCCCGACCCGGCGGCCGACGTCGCGTTGCAAGACCTGACGCACTGCGGCGCAACCTCGTGAAACTGCCGGTGCTCAGCGCCGCCGAAGGCGCGGCCTGGGAGGCGGGTTTGGTGGTCGCGCTCGAGCGCGGTGACCACGGAGTCGCAGTCGTGCGTCGCTGCGTCGATGTCGTCGATCTGCTGGCCGTCGCCGCGACCGGGCAGGCGCGTGCCGCGTTGGTCGCCGCGGGACTGCGGCGGCTCGATGCCGATGCGGTCGACCGGCTGGTCGCATCCGGAGTAGCGCCGGTTGCCGTCGTACGCCGCGGCGACTCGGCTGCCGATGAACGACTACGCGCGATGGGCGTGCACCACGTCGTTCCCGACGACGCGGACCCCCGCGTCGTGGCGTCGGTGATCGCCGAAGCCGTGGCTTTCGGCGATGGCAACAGCGCGCGGCCGATGCGCACATTCGGCGACCCGGCCGCTGCTACGTCGATGGTCATCCCGCCGACGGGTACAGCGTCCGGAGCGCCAACTCAGCAGCGGCGTGGCTCGGTGGTTGCTGTGTGGGGGCCTACCGGCGCGCCCGGACGCACCACGGTGGCCGTCACTCTGGCCGATGAGCTGGCTCGCTTGGGATGCGCGAGCCTGCTCATAGACGCTGACGTCTACGGCGGCGTGATCGCCGCCGTGCTCGGCCTGCTCGACGAATCACCCGGCCTGGCCGCGGCGTGCCGTCAGGCCGCCGCCACGCGTCTGGACGCTGCCGCGCTTGCCGGACTGTGCTGGCAGCTCGCTCCGACCTTGCGGGTGCTCACCGGCATTCCGCGCGCGGAGCGCTGGCCGGAGCTGCGTGCCTCTGCTGTCGAATCCGTCCTGGCCGCGGCGCGGGCCCTGGCTGACTTCACAGTCGTCGACTGCGGGTTCTCCCTCGAATCGGACGAGGAGTTGTCGTATGACACCGTCGCTCCACGGCGTAACGGAGCGACGCTGGCCGCCCTGGACAGCGCAGACGTGATCCTCGCCGTCGGCGCTGCCGATCCGATCGGGTTGCAACGGCTCGTTCGCGGGCTCTCCGAGGTCCGCGACGCCGAGATCGCCGCACCGATCTGGGTCGTGCTGAACAAGGTTCGCCGCGGGGTCGTCCCCGGCGATCCTCGGACGGAGCTGAGTGCGGCACTCAGCCGGTTCGCCGGACGGCAGCCTGCGGCGTTGCTGCCGTACGACGCCGAGTCGCTCGACGCCGCCCTCGCGGTCGGCAAGACGCTCGGCGAGGTGCGCCCGGCCAGCACGCTGCGCCAGCACACGGCCGAACTTGCTGCTGGGCTCGCCGGCGTTCCGCAGGTGCGTCGGCGGCGCCGTCGCGCCTGATTGGTTGCGGTCGCGGTTGCGGCGCTGTCCGCGCCGGCCCTGTGACGCGCGGGTTGCGGTCGCGGTTGCGGCGCTGTCCGCGCCAGCCCTTTCGCGCCCGAGTTGCCGTTGCGGCCACGACACCTCGCTACCGCCGTTGCGTCCGGCCGTGCGTCGCCAGACGCCACACGACCTCGCCCACGCGGACATCCTCGTCACTGGCATGCCACGATGCATGGTCTGCACGTGTCATCGCGCGACAATGGTGGGGAGCGCCCCCAGCGAGGAGCCTGACCTGATGACCGACCGCCTTTCGGCCATGGATGTGTCGTTCTTCTATCTCGAAGGACGGAACACGCCCATGCACGTCGGCGGGCTGGCTATCTTCCAGTTGCCGGCCGATGGCTTCGACTACGAGCGGCTCGTCGACCTGATCGAGGAACGCATCCCGCTGGTTCCCCGCTACCGGCAGAAAGTACGTTTCGTACCCGGTAACCTCGCCAATCCGGTCTGGGTCGACGATCCCGACTTCGACATCACGTACCACGTGCGCCGTTCCGCACTTCCCCGCCCAGGCTCGGATGAGCAACTGCGCGAGTTCTGCGCTCGGATCCAGTCCCGGCCGCTGGACCGCAACCGTCCGCTGTGGGAGATGTACCTCGTCGAAGGCCTCGAGCGGAGCCGTTTCGCGATAATCACCAAGACGCACCACGCGATGGTCGACGGCATCAGCGCGATCGAGATCGGCCACGTGATTCTCGACGTATCCGCGACCCCGCGTGACGTGCCGGACGATCTGTGGATGCCGGAACCTGAACCAAGTTCGACGCAACTGCTCACCGGCGCGCTCACCGAGATAGTGCATCGACCGAGTGCGGTGCTCGACGTGGTCCGGTTGGGTCTGAACGATGCGCGCACCGCGGTCGGGCGTGTGCTGGGCGTCGTCGGAGGCATCGCGTCAACCGCCCGGGTGGCTGTCACGCCGGCGCCGTCGTCTCCGCTGAATGCCGCCATCGGTGAGCAACGTAGGTACGGGGTGGCTCGGACCTCCCTCGATGACTACAAGTTGGTACGCAAGGAGCACGGCGGCACGATCAATGACGTCGTACTCGCGACCGTCGCAGGTGCATTGCGCGGATGGCTGTTGTTTCGCGGCGAGTCGGTCACTCCGGCCACGACGGTGCGGGCGATGGTGCCGGTAAGCGTTCGCGCCGACGCCGATGCCGGCATCCTTGGCAATCGGGTCTCCGCCGTCTTTGTTGATCTGCCGGTCGGCGAGCCGAGCCCGATCATGCGGCTGTCGCAGGTGAGCTACGCGATGAAAGGGCACAAGGAGTCCGGGCAGTCGGTCGGCGCCGATGCGCTGGTCGCGATGTCGGGTTTCGCGCCGCCGACCCTGCATGCGATGAGCGCGCGCCTGGCCAATGGCTTGACGCGCCGGCTGTTCAACCTCGTCGTGACGAACGTTCCCGGCCCGCAGGTCCCGCTCTACGCCGCTGGCGCGAAGCTGCTCGAGATGTTCCCGGTCGTGCCTCTGGCGGCCGGACAGGCTGTCAGCATCGGCCTGACGTCCTACGACGGCGGCGTCTACTACGGCCTCAACGCCGACCGGGACGCGATGGCGGACGTCGACGTGCTCGCGTCCCTGATCGAGGAGTCGCTCGCCGAAATGGTCGCCGCCAGCACCGGCGGATCGCGTCGCAGCACTCGGGTGCGTCCACAGTCGCAGACCGGCGAGCCCGTGCCATGACGGCCATCGTGCTGGTTCCGCGGTGAGCAGCGTGACCGACATGCAGGACCCTCGCGGAGCGGCGGACGCGGACGGGCGGACAGACGAGCCTCGCCGGGCGATCGTGCTCGGCAGCGGCGGCGTCTTGGGATTCGCATGGATGGTCGGTGCGCTCGCCGCCTTGGAGGCCGAGGCGGGCCTCGATGCCCGCTCGACGGACCTGCTGGTTGGCACATCGGCCGGGTCGGTTGCCGCAGCGCTTCTGTCCTGCGGTGTTTCGGTCGACGAGATCCGCCGGCATCACCAGGGTGTCCCTGCC
Source organism: Jatrophihabitantaceae bacterium (assembly GCA_036506855.1). Lineage (GTDB taxonomy): Bacteria > Actinomycetota > Actinomycetes > Mycobacteriales > Jatrophihabitantaceae > DASXRA01. The sequence continues at coordinate 2,419 of DASXRA010000247.1, read as the reverse complement.
CCCACCGATCCGCCCATCGCCTTCGACCATGACTTAGGCACTGGCCGGGCTCTGCCGCTTCGCCCACGCCTGCGCCCCGGGTCACCGCTGCTGTTGCTCGACGCATTGCGGCACCCCCGTAAGACTCGTCCGATCGTGGCGCTCGCCGGGGCGCTGCCGACTGGGCGCGGCACCTTGGAGCCGGTACGGCGGTTGGTTGCCGGCCTGTCTGACAGCAACGGTCAATGGCCGCAGCGGCCACGAACCTGGATTGTCGCGACGGATTACCGCACCGGGCGACGGGTCGTCTTTGGACGCGATGCTGAGGCTGCATTGTCGGACGCGGTCGTGGCGTCCTGCGCCATTCCAGCTTGGTATCCACCGGCAGTCATCGACGGGCGACCGTACATCGACGGCGGCGCCGTCTCGAATGCATCTGCGGACCTGGTGGCGGACGCAGGCGTCGACGAGGCTTACGTCTTCGCGCCGATGGCCTCCATCGAACGGGACCGGCCTCGCTCGCCCGTCTCGCGTATCGAGAGGGCCATTCGTCGGGCGATAACTCGCGGCATCGTGGCGGATATCGAGTCCGTTCGTGCTGGCGGCGCGCGGGTCATGCTCGTAACGCCTGGCCCGGAGGATCTCGCCGTGATCGGGGCCAACCTGATGAATCCGCGTCGGCGAACGCAGGTACTCGAAACTGCGATGCGGACTGCCGCCGTTCAGGTACGGGTGCAGCTTGCGGCTCGGCCACGTGTCGCGCGCCGGGGAACCCGGCGGTCGCCCGCGTGAGGGTCTACCTTCCAGCCACGACCTCGATTCTGCGTCGCCTGGTTGACCGAGGCGAGATCGGACCCGCTCCGCTGACCGCATTTGCGGTGACGCCGGGACTGCGCGAGTGGTATGTCGATGACGACGCCGAGGAGTTGGAGTACGCCGCGACGCTCGAGGCGTCACGCGCATCGCTGCGTCTGCTCGCCGTCGATCCCTCGGCGGACCGGAGGCGGGTCGTCGTCGCAGCCGACGTCGACGACGAATGGGTAACGCTTCGTGACGATCTCGACCGCGGTGTGGTGCGGATCGCCGAGCCGGTGTCGCTGGGCCAGGTGGCCAGTGCGCATGTGGACGATCGATCGGCAGAGACCGCGGTCCACGCCGCAGCGGACGCGATCGATGCGGCCGACCTGGGTGACGCAGCCGCACAGGACCGTGTCGACGATGCCGAGGGTTTCGAGCTCGGCTGGTACGCGGCGCAGGAGCTTGTCGCACTCGTCGAACTGTTCTAGTCGTTGCCGGCGCGGGCCTGGGCGCGCGGGATCCGGTCGAAGGCGTGGTGCCTCGCGCCGTCGTATCGCTTGCCGCCGCGGTCACGTTCGTCGTGTCATGATCCGCCCGCCGGCCGACTACACCTCGCTCTACCATCGGTGTGACGTCGGCAGCGCCGCCAACTCGACGGTCCGGAGGCCACAGCGCATGGACGCGATCACACATCCACCCGTCCCAGTCAACGAACCGGTTCGCGGTTACGCGCCCGACAGTCCAGAGCGTCGCTCGCTTGTCGCGAAGTTGAGCGAGCTCGCGACAGGGGGGATCGAGCTCCCGATGACGATCGCGGGCGTGCCGCGGATGGGCGCCGGCGAGGCAATCGACGTCGTCCAACCGCACCGCCACGCCGCCGTGCTGGGTACGACCGCGCAAGCGAGCGCGGCCGATGTCGAGGCGGCTGTCGAGGCGGCACTGAGGGCCGCGCCCGCCTGGCGGGACCTGCCGTTTGACGAACGCGCTGCGGTCTTCTTGCGCGCTGCCGACCTGCTCGCCACGACGTGGCGCGACACGCTGAACGCTGCCACCATGCTCGGACAGTCGAAGACCATTCAGCAGGCCGAGATAGATGCTGCCTGCGAGCTGATCGACTTCCTGCGTTACAACGTGACGTTTGCTCGGCAGATCCTCGAGAATCAGCCGACGAGTTCGGCGCTGACGTGGAACAGGTCGGACTACCGACCGCTTGAAGGATTCGTCCTGGCGATCACCCCGTTCAATTTCACGGCGATTGCCGGCAACCTGCCGACCGCGCCGGCGTTGCTGGGAAACGTTGTCGTGTGGAAACCGTCGCCGACCCAGCAGTTCGCCGCGCACTGGACGATGCGACTGCTCGAAGCGGCGGGTTTGCCGCCCGGAGTGATCAATCTCGTGACCGGTGATGGTGCCGCCGTGAGTGAGGTCGCGGTACGTCATCGAGCCCTGGCAGGTATCCACTTCACCGGCTCGACCGCTACCTTTCAGCGTCTCTGGGGGGCGGTCGGCAGCTCGATCGACTCGTACGCGGCCTACCCGCGCCTTGTCGGCGAAACTGGTGGCAAGGACTTCGTGCTCGCCCATCCGTCGGCGGAGCCATCTGCCCTGGTCGTTGCTCTCGTGCGGGGTGCGTTCGAGTACC
>DASXRA010000246.1:0-5332 GCA_036506855.1 Jatrophihabitantaceae bacterium | reverse complement strand
TGTTGACCACGCAGTACCTCGAGGAGGCCGACAAGCTCGCGTCGTCCATCGCGGTGATCGACCACGGCAAGGTGATCGCGAGCGGCACGTCCGACGAGCTGAAGGCCCACGTGGGCGGCTCGCACCTCGAGCTGGTCGTCGAGTCCGCGGCGTCGGTGCCGGTCGCCGCCGAGATCATGCGCAAGGTCGGCGACGGCACCGACCCCTCGGTCGACGCCGACCGTCGCCACATCGCGGTGCCGGTGGCCGAGGGCGCCGGTGTGCTGGCCGACGTGGTGCGCCAGCTCGATGCCGCCGGCATCGTCATCGGCGACCTGGCACTGCGCCGGCCCACGCTCGACGACGTCTTCATGCGCCTGACCGGCCACGTCGCCGAGGAACATGACAAGGCCGAGCCTGAGCAACCCGCGCACGAGAAGGGAACCCGGCGATGAGCGCTCGCGCGAAGAGTCCCGCTGCCGCTACGTGGCCCGCGCCGACAGGCGCGGAGCGGAGCCGCGGGTCCACCCGAGCGCAGCGAGTGGTGGGGACGCGACTCCGCCCGGGGCGGGAGGTGCACCAGTGAGTGAGCAGGCGATCGATCGGCGTCCGCTGGTAGGTCCCCGACTGGCGGCCGACTCGTGGACGATGGCATGGCGGCTGCTCAAGGCGACGCCGCGCCAGCCCGAGCTGCTGATGTTCTCGACGATCCAGACGATCATGTTCGTGCTGCTGTTCCGCTACGTGTTCGGTGGCGCGATCGAGACGGGTGGCATCCCGTACGTCCAGTTCCTGATGCCGGGCATCTTCGTGCAGACCCTGGCGTTCAACGGCGCGGTAACCGGGATCGGCATGGCTGACGACATGGCGAAGGGCATCGTCGACCGGTTCCGGTCCATGCCGATCTCGCCGGTGGCGATGTTCGTCGGACGAGCCATCTCGGACCTGGTGCGGGCGACGTTCATGCTGGTCATGATGATCGTGGTCGGCGTACTGACCGGGTTCCGTTTCCACAGCTCGGTCGGCCATGTCGCGGCGGGCATCGTGCTGATCCTGTTGTTCAGCTTCGCGTTCAGCTGGATCGGCATCTTCATCGGGCTGTCGGTGAAGTCGGTCGAGGCCGCGCAGTCGGGCGGGTTCATCTGGCTGTTCCCGCTGACGTTCGCGAGCGCGGCGTTCGTCCCGGTCGAGCGGATGCCCGGGTGGCTGCAGGCCTTCGCCAAGTACAACCCGATCACGCTGATCGTGAACGCGCTGCGTGGCTGGTTCGACGACGGCGTCCGGCAGACCCTGCACATTCACGTGGCGGCCAATGCGTTCCAGTCGCTGCTGTGGATCGTGGGCGTTCTCGCCGTGTTCGTCCCGCTCTGCGTGATGCGCTTCCGTCGCCTGTCCGGCTGACCGGCGCGGTTCTGGCCGCGCGCGTCACGCGTGCCCCTGGGCGCCTGGAATGCCGGGCATTGCGGTGCCGGTGACTGCGCGTGTCGTGCCAGGCTGATGCGGTGACTCATCCCGATTCGATCGACAAGCTCGACGCCCGGTTACTGCGTGAGCTGGACGCCGAGCCCCGGATGGGCGTGCTGGAGCTGTCGCGCCGGCTCGGCGTCGCCCGGGCGACCGCGCAGGCGCGCCTGGACCGACTGGTCAAGCGGGGTGTCATCGCAAGCTTCGCACCGCAGGTCGAACCCGAGGCGCTCGGCTACGGGGTGACCGCCTTCGCCACCCTCGAGATTCGCCAGGGCAACGGCCGGCAGGTGCTTGAGCATCTGACGGCGATTCCCGAGGTGCTCGAGGTGCACACGATCACCGGACAGGGCGACATGCTCTGCCGTCTCGTCGCGCGGTCCAACACCGACCTGCAGCAGGTCATCGACCGGGTGAACCGCCATATCGCGATCATGCGGACCTCGACCGTGATCGCCATGTCCAACCCGATCGCGCACCGCGTCCTGCCGCTGATCGACCGGGCCAACCGCCGCTAGCGGCCGATCGAGCAACCGACGGCGGTCTGAGGCCGCCAGATGTTGCGCGATCGGGTCACGAGCAGGGGTCAGGCGCTGAACGGCTTCGCGCTGACCAGCGTGACGCGGACGGTCTTGCCGGTCGGCGTCTCATAGGACACGGTCTGCCCCTCGCGCGCGCCCGTGAGCGCCTGACCGAGCGGCGAGGCCGCCGAGTAGACCTCGAGATCGGTTGTCGCGGCCTCTTCACGCGAGCCGATCAGGAACGTCTCGATGTCGTCGTCGCCGTCGTACCGGGCGGTCACGACCATGCCCGGACCCGCCGTGCCGTTGGTCGTCGGCGCCTCGCCCACCCGGGCGTCGCGCAGCAACTGCTGCAGCTGGCGGATCCGGCCCTCCTGCTTGGCCTGCTCCTCGCGAGCTGCCTGATACCCGCCGTTCTCGCGCAGGTCGCCTTCCTGCCGGCGCTCGTTGATCTCCTTCGCGATGACGGGCTTGTTGGCGACGAGTTCGTCGAGTTCCTTCGACAGTCGGTCGTGAGCCTCCTGGGTCAGCCAGGTGACTTTGGTGTTGTTGACGCTGTCGGTGGTGGACACGAGCTCTCCTTGCGGGTTTGCAGACGAACGTCGAACGTAACATCGCCGCACCTGATTGTGCGACGGCCTAACGCTGTGGACGCCTCGCCGGCAGCGTTGTCCGACCATCAGCCACAATAGGCGACGTGAGTGATCGATTCGCGCCCCGTGAGCCCGACGCGTTACGGCTGATGGCTGTACACGCGCATCCCGACGACGAGTCGAGCAAGGGTGCGGCAATGATGGCCCGATATGTCGACGAAGGGGTCGATGTGTTGGTCGTCACGTGCACCGGCGGCGAACGCGGCAGCATCCTCAATCCCGCGCTGCAGCATCGTCCGGACATCGAGGCGAACATCGCCGCGATCCGCAAGGCGGAGATGGATCACGCGCGCGAGATCCTCGGCGTGCGGCAGTCCTGGCTGGGTTTCGAGGATTCCGGCTTGCCCGAAGGTGATCCGTTGCCACCGCTTCCCGAGGGATGCTTCGCGTTGCAGCCCGTCGAGCAGGCGGCGGCGGGCCTGGTCGCGCAGATCCGCGCGTTCCGCCCGCACGTCGTCACGACCTACGACGAGAACGGCGGGTACCCGCACCCCGACCACATCATGTGCCACAAGATCAGCATGGCGGCCTTCGACGCTGCGGCCGACGCCGAGGCCTACCCCGACGCCGGCGACCCGTGGCAGCCGCTGAAGCTGTACTACGACGTGGGCTGGAGCAAGGAACGCGTCGTCGCGCTGCACGTGGCGATGACCGAACACGGCCTCGAGTCGCCGTACTACGAGGTGATGCAGCGCTGGTTCGACAACGAGGACAAGCGACGGGTTCCGACGCTGACCACGCGCGTGCCGTGTGCCGACTGGTTCGAGCGGCGTGACGCCGCGCTGATCGCCCATGCGACACAGGTCGATCCCAACGGCTGGTTCTTCAAGGTGCCACTCGACATCCAGCGCGAGGCGTGGCCGACCGAGGACTTCGAGCTCGTCCGCTCGCACGTCGACACCACGGTGCCCGAGGACGACCTGTTCGCCGGCGTGCGCGACAAGGTTCTGACCTGATGCTGCCGCAGTACGCGATCGCGGTGGCCGTGCTTGCCGACGACAGTGGCGGCGAGTCGAAGAAGGCCGGCCCGATCGCGCTCGTGGTGATCTTGCTGCTCGCGATCTCGTGCTACTTCCTGTTCCGGTCGATGACCAAGCACCTCAGGCGGGTACGCGACGACTTCCCCGCCGACAGGCCCGCGGCCGCGCCGCCCGAGAACGACCAGCCGGCGGCGCCGACGCTGCACGAGAACGGCCCGAGCGAGCCACAGCCTCCGCCGGGCTAGGCCGTGTCCCGCAATCCCACGCTCTGCTGCGCGGCGCTCGGATCGGCGCCTGGCTGTGTTGTCGTCGTCGGCAGTGGCTCCGCCACAGCTCTCCTCCGACATGAGCGTAGCCTTGCCATCTGGTTCCTCGCTCGCGACGAGCAGGAATTGCGGGACACGCCCTAACCGTCATAGCGGCGCGCGAGTTCCCGGGCGGTGGTTGCGACGAGATCGCGCAGCTCGGGCGGTTCGAGCACCTCGACGTCCGCCCCGAGCTGCATCAGGGCATGCAGCGCGTGCCGGGTCGACTCGATGGGCAGCGTGGTGCGCGCCCACCCGTCCGCATCCGGCTCGCCCATCGCGTCCCGCCCCGCACGCGCCACGATCGGGCCGAGCAGGAACAGCAGCTCGCGACCCGCGGGCGAGAGGCGCACCGTCGCCGAACCGCGAAAGACCCGCCGGGCGTAGTCGAGTTGATAGTCGGCCCAATGCGCCTGCAGGTCGAAGTCGTCCGGACGCTCGAACGTCTCGTCGAGCGTCACCGCCTCCCGCACTCGTGAGACGCGGTACGTGCGCGGCGACCGGGAGCCGTCGGCGTTCGCGACGACGTACCAGGTACCCGCCTTGAGCACGATGCCGAGTGGGTCGAGACACCGGTCGACGACCAGGCGGTTGCTGCGCTCGTAGCGGACGTGCACGCGGCGCTGTGCCCACACCGCGTCCGCGATCAGAGCCAGATGCGGCTGCGGGTCGGTCTCGCGCAGCCAGCCCGGAGCGTCGAGGTGGAACCGGTCGCGGATGCGCGCGGCCCGTTCGCGCAGGTCGGCCGGCAGTCCGGCGAGCAGCTTGAGTTCGGTCGCCGCGAGGACGCCGCCGAGTCCGAGCTCTGCGGCAGGGCCCGGCAGGCCGGTGAGGAACAGCGCTTCGGCCTCGTCGCCGGTCAGCGTCGACGGGCGTGAGCGGTAGCCGTCGACCAGTGCGAAGCCACCGGTGCGGCCGCGGGTCGCGTAGATCGGGATGCCTGCCGAGTTGAGCGCCTCCATGTCGCGGTACACCGTGCGCAGCGAGACCTCGAGCTCGTCGGCCAGCGCCCGCGCGCTGACCCGGCCGCGCACCTGGAGCAACGCCAGCATCGACATCAGGCGGCTCGCGCGCATGCCGTCCATTCTTGCCGGTAAATCATGTCACTGCGTGACAGGTTTGAGCGCGAGGATGGACGGGCACTGAGCAATGAGGAGGAGACGCGACATGATCAAGTCGCAGCTACGCAAGACCGCGACCATCACGGCCACCGCGAAGTCATGGGACGAGGCCCGCTACGACTCGCCGGACGGTCAGGCGGCGCTGGCCCAGGCGGACTTCGCCCTGATCTACAGCGGCGATCTGGTCGGTGAGTCCTCGACGCGGATGCTCATCGCGTACACCGAAGGCGATCCGGCAGAGCCGGCCAGCCTGGTCGGTGAGTACGTCGGGCTGGAGCGGGTCACCGGATCGCTCGACGGGCGCACCGG
>DASXRA010000245.1:0-5636 GCA_036506855.1 Jatrophihabitantaceae bacterium | reverse complement strand
ACCGCCACGAACGGCTTCGACACCGAATACGGCTGCACGATGCTGTCGGCCTGCCACTCCCGCAAGCCTGCGGCGTCCGCCCGGCCGCCCCACAGATCGACCACCCACCGGCCGTCATGCCACGCAGCCACCGCAGCCCCGGTCCCGAGCTGCTCGGCCAGCACACCGGCGAAGACGTCACCCACCGGCGCGAACTCACTAGCCAGCGATCCGCCTACCCGCATGCCGGTCAGTCTTCCCTGCGGCGCGCTCGACATCCTCGCGGACCGGGGCGCTCGTGTGACACATCGCCCTCCACCGACGCTGAAAGGAAGGGGACACAAGCACCCGCCACCCCCGTTCCATAGGTGCGGGGGTGGCGGGCCCGTTCGGCGCAGAACCGGCTACCGGCTTCGGGTTGGCAATGCCCGGATCATGGCCGGCCTTGGGCGTTTGAAACGTTCGCCTTTGACGCCGAAGTCTGTCTTACTCCTCGACGTCCGAGACGTCCATGGGGCAGCCTGCGTATGCACGTCTTCCAACGAGCCGCGCTCATCGAGGCGGCGGAGGCGATCGGTGACGGGGGCCCACAGCCGCACGAGCCGTGCCACACGGCAGCGAGCCTGGCCGTCGCGGCCGGCGCGAACATCAAGGTCGTGCAGACGATGCTCGGCCGCAAGTCCGCGACGATGACGCTCGACCCGTATGCGCACTTGTTCCCGGACCAGCAGGACCAGGTGGCCGACGCGCTCGACGCGGCACGCGCTGCATCTGTTGCCCATCTGTTGCCCAGCGGCAAGGTGATCAGGCTCGCGGCGGGTGCTGAGACGACTACAACCCCCCCCAGAATTCGGGAGGTCCGTCGAGATACGTAATCCGGCGAAAAATGGCAGCACACCCAAATTTGGGTAATAGCTGCGGGAAGTGCAGAACTGGGTCGGCGGCAGTGACCACTCCCCGCGCGGCGCGCTGTACATCCCGCCGCCGCACGAGACCGTGCGCGCCTACCTCGCCGATCTGGTGACATTCGCCAACCGCGACGACCTGCCGGTGCTTGTGCAAGCCGCGATTACGCACGCCCAGTTCGAGTCCATCCACCCCTTCACCGACGGCAACGGCCGCATCGGACGCGCACTCATCAACACCGTTTTACGCCGCCGGCGCGCCACCACCCGCGTCGTCGTGCCGCTCGCCTCCGCGCTGGTCGCCCATCGCGACCGCTACTTCGATCTGCTCAGTGCCTACCGCCACGGCGACGCCCGGCCGCTGATCGCCTCGTTCGCCGAATCCTCGCGCATCGCCGCGTCCGAGTCGCGCACCACCGCCGCCCGGCTCGCCGACGTCCCGGCCGAGTGGGCCGAGCTGACCGGCACCGTGCGCAAGGGCAGCGCCACGGCCCGCCTACTCGAGATCCTCCCCTCGCGGCCAATCCTGTCCGCGGAGGACGCGACCGAGGCAATCAAAGCCCCAACTAGCCGGGTCTACCTCGCAATCGAGCGGCTACGTGACGCCGGTGTGCTCCGGCCGCTAACCGACCGCAAGCGCGACCAGATCTTGGGCGCCGGACTGGTACTCGACGAACTGGACGATCTCGGAATCCGCATCGCGCGCGCGGCAACGTGACCGCCCGCGAATCGCTGTGATCGCCCGGAGCAACCCCGAAAGCAATGAGCCGCCCGAAATTCGGGGGCTCAGAGATGGTAGCCCCGACCGGATTCGAACCGGCGCCACCGCCTTGAGAGGGCGGCGTCCTGGGCCGCTAGACGACGGGGCCAGAAAGTCCACGCGAGCGTGGCGCTGGGGTACCAGGACTCGAACCTAGACTAACTGAACCAGAATCAGTTGGGCTGCCAATTACCCCATACCCCACTTCGGCCCACCCGGGATTGCCGACCAGACCGTCGAGCCACTCTACCGGACCGCGATACACCGGACCAAAACGCCGCCCGCGGCGCTCGCACGGTCAGCCGAGCAGCTCGGGCAGCCCCGCCAGGCCCGACACGATGGGCACGCGGTGTTCGCCGTTCGCCTCTGCGCGGCGATCGAGCCAGACGCCGCGAAGGCCCGCATCGGACGCACCCAGAGCGTCCAGGTCGAGGCGATCGCCGACGTGCAGCGCGGCATGCGGCGCGACGCCGATTGCCACGCAGGCGTGCTCGAAGATGGCCGGATCGGGCTTCGCGACGCCGAACTCGCCGGAGATCACGACGGTGTCGAACGCATCGGCGAGCCCGACCGCGCGCAGCTTGCGTCGCTGATGCGCCGACTCGGAGTTGGTGATCACACCGAGCTTGAGACCGGCCTGCCGGAGTGCGCGAAGGCAGTCCGGCACGTCCGCGAACAGCCGGGTCGATGCCTCCATGATCTCGATGCGACGCGCTTCGACGCTTGACGGCTCGTCCCGCCTGGCGAGCGAGTCCAGGAAGGCCGTTGTACGGCCGACGCGCATTGCCTCCCAGGACAGCTCCCGAGGATGACGCGGGTACCACTCGCGCGACAGGACCGTCCAGGCCGCATAGTCGGCCGACGCTCCGAAGACGGCATGGAACGCGACCCGCGCCGCCCCGTCGGAGTCGACGAGCGTGTCGTCGACGTCGAAGAAGACCGCCTCGATCATGCGACGGCGGCCCGCAGCCGAGCCAGCGAACGCTCGCGTCCGAGGAGCTCCAGTGACTCGAACAGCGGCGGCGACACAGTGCGCCCGGTTACTGCGACGCGGATCGGCCCGTACGCGTTGCGCGGCTTCAGGCCGAGACCCTCGACGAGCGCGGCCTGCAGCGCGGCCTCGATCGAGGTCGCGTCCCACGACGGCAGTGCGTCCAGCGCCAGGAGCGCGGCCGTGAGCACCTGCTGGCCGGCGTCGCCGAGCTGCTTGGCCGCGGCCGCCTCGTCCATCTCGATGTCGGCGTCGACGAGGAATCGCAGCATGTCGGCGCCCTCGACGAGCGTCTGGATGCGTTCCTGGACGAGCGGCGCCGCGGCCTCGACGAGCGCCGGATCGGCGTCGGGCAGGTACTCGCCGAGGCGCCGCGCGAACTCGGGCGCAGGCAGCATCCGGATGTGCGTGGCGTTGATGACCTCGCACTTCTTCGGGTCGAAGCGCGCCGAGTTCGCATTGACGTCGGCGATGTCGAAGGCGGCGACCATCTCGTCCAGGCTGAAGACGTCGCGGTCCGGGCCGATCGACCAGCCGAGCAGCGCCAGGTAGTTCAGCAAGCCTTCCGGCAGGTAGCCGCCTTCGCGATAGCGGTGCAGCGACCCCTCGGGCGCACGCTTGGAGAGCTTCTTGTTTCCCTCGCCCATCACGAACGGCAGGTGCCCGAACGACGGAACGAAGTCGGTGGCGCCGATGTCGATGAGCGCGCGGTACAGCACGATCTGGCGCGGCGTGGACGGCATGAGGTCCTCGCCACGCAGTACGTGCGTGATGCGCATGAGCGCGTCGTCGAGCGGGTTGGTCAGCGTGTACAGCGGTTCGCCGTTGCCGCGCACGACGACGAAGTCGGGGACGCTGCCCGGCGCGAAGCTGATGTCGCCGCGGATCAGGTCGTGCCAGCTGATCTCCTCGTCCGGCATCCGCACGCGCAGCACCGGCAGGCGGCCCTCGGCGCGATACGCGGCGCGCTGCTCGTCGGTCAGGTCTCGGTCGAAGCCGTCGTAGCCGAGCTTCGGGTCGCGGCCCGCGGCGCGATGCCGTGCCTCGGTCTCCTCCGGCGTGGAGAACGACTCGTAGACGTGACCGGCGGCGCGCAGCTTGTCGATCGTCTCGGCGTAGACGGCGCGCCGCTCGCTCTGCCGGTACGGGCCGTACGGGCCGCCGACCTCGGGGCCCTCGTCCCAATCCAGGCCCAGCCAGCGCAAGTCGTCGAGCAGCCTGGCGTACGACTCGTCCGAGTCGCGCGCGGCGTCAGTGTCCTCGACCCGGAACACGAACGTGCCCTTGGTGTGCCGCGCGTACGCCCAGTTGAACAGCGCGGTGCGGACGTTGCCCACGTGCAGGTCGCCGGTGGGCGACGGTGCGAAGCGAACCCGGATCGTCATTTCGCGCGTACCTGATTCGTCAACGTGCCGACCCCCTCGATCTCGACGCTCACGGTGTCGCCGTCCCGGATCGGCCCGACGCCGGCCGGCGTTCCGGTCAGGATCACGTCACCGGGCAACAGCGTCATGATGTTCGACGCGAACGCGATCAGGCTCGCGACATCGTGCACCATCTGGCTGGTGCGGCCGTCCTGCCGGATCGCGCCGTTGACGCTGGCGGTTACCCGCAGGTCGGACGGATCGAGCACCGTCTCGATCCACGGGCCGATCGGGCAGAACGAGTCGTAGCCCTTCGCGCGGGTGAACTGCACGTCGGCACGCTGCTGGTCCCGCGCGGTGACGTCATTCGCGGCGGTGTAGCCGAGGACGTGGTCGAGCGCCGTCTCGCGGTCGACGTCCTTCGCCGGACGTCCGATCACGACAGCGAGCTCGGCCTCGTGCTCGACCTGCTGCGAGTCGGCGGGCAGCCGGATCACGTCACCGTCGCCGATCACCGACGTCGACGGTTTGAGGAACAGCAACGGGACGCCGGGAACCTCGTTGCCGAGCTCGCGCGCGTGGTCGGCGTAGTTGCGGCCGACGGCGACAACCTTGCTCGGCAGGATCGGCGACAGCAGCCGGACGTCCAGAAGCGCCCACCGCTGGCCGGTGAACGTGATCGGCCCGAACGGATGGTCGGCGATCGCGGCGACGATCTCGGCGCCCCGGTCGCCCTCCACGACGCCCCAACTCAGGCCGCCGGGCGGGGCGGCGAAGCGGGCGATGCGCACGGGGGTCAAGGCTACCGGGCATACTTTCTGCCGTGAGTTCGTCACTCTCCTCCGTGCCCGTCGAGCGCCGGCGCCGCGCTGCGGCCATGGCCGGACTGCTTGCCACGCTGCTCGTCGCGATCGGGGTGCTGCCCTGGGTCAGCGTGGCGTCCGCCGGGTTGCGTGTGATGTCGGTGGTGGCCCTCGTCGCCAGTCTGACGCTGGCCCTCGTCTCGTGGGGCCTGCTCGCGAGTGCGGGGGTCGACCTCGCCGAGGCATGCCTGGATGCCGCAGTCGCATCCACCGTCGCGGACGCCGGCTGCGGCCACGACCACGACCCGGACGAGATGCATGTCGCCGGCGCCTGCCCGTCCGGCGACGCCTGCGCCCACGACTGCGCCACGTGCCTGCTGGGCGTGGCACGGGGCAGCTCATGGCGAAGCTGATCTACTCCGCGATCGCCTCACTCGACGGCTACATCGCTGACGCCGACGGCAACTTCGACTGGGCGGCACCGGACGAGGAGGTGCACGCCTTCGTCAACGACCGCGAACGCCCGATCGGCACGTACCTCTACGGGCGCCGGATGTACGAGACGATGGTCGCGTGGGAGACGATGCCGACCGACGAAGGTCAGCCGCCGGTCTCGCGGGACTACGCGCAGATCTGGCGGGCTGCCGACAAGATCGTGTACTCCACGACCTTGCCGGCGGTGTCCAGCGACCGGACGCGGCTCGAGCGCGACTTCGACATCGATGCCGTCCGGCAGCTGAAAGCGTCGGCGGACCGCGACATCAGCGTCGGCGGGCCTGGCCTCGCCGCGATCGCGATCGCGGCCGGGCTGATCGACGAGTTGCACCTGTTCCT
>DASXRA010000244.1:0-5211 GCA_036506855.1 Jatrophihabitantaceae bacterium | reverse complement strand
TGCGTGAGGCCGGCGATCCGGAAGCGCTCAGCCAGCACCGGATCGAGGCCGCTCGTGTCGCCGTCGATCAGGCCGGGCAACAGGCCGCGCGGCAGGGCGGGAAGCCCCGACGACGCCACCCGCAACGAGGCTCGCACCGTGCCGGCGGCTCGCTGCCACCACGGCGGACGGCCGATCAGCTCCGGGCCGGACTCTGCCGAGAGGACCGCCACGAGCAGGTCGTGACCGAGCGGCGGCTGCAGCCGAGCGTCCACCCGCACGCGCTGCCCGGGCAGGACGTCACGCCAGCCGGCGGCCGGTGCCAGCACCAGCACCGAGCCACGGAGGGGTTGTTCGCGCCCGCCAACGGTGATCGACCGCAGCGCAGCGTCGACCGCCACGCGAGGCGCACCGGCCGGACCCGTCGCTGCCAGCGGTCGCGGGTCGCCGCTGACCGTGAGCGTCGCCGTCATGGCGGCTCGCTCGCGCGCGAGCGCGGCCAGCGGCGAGTCTCGTGCGCGTGCCGACCGGGCCGCCAGCGGGATCAGTACCAATGCCACGCAGAACGCCGCCAGCGCCGCGGCGGCCGCGAAGCGCGGACCGTGGCGGGCCGCGATCAGCAATGCGACGCCGGCGCCCGCGCCGAGCAGGCCCATCGCCAGAACTCGGGTCGGCGCCTCGCCGAGCCCGACGATCACTGCCAACCAGCCGGCGACCGCACCGATCGCCAGCCGGACATCAATGCCTCGCGGCGGTGGCAGACCCGAGTGCGAGCTGGCCAGCGGTGTCACACGGTCACCAATCCGCGAATGTCGTCGAACTTGCTCGGACCGATGCCCGACACCTCGCGCAACTGGTCGACGGACGCGAACCGGCCGTGTGCCGTGCGCCAGTCGACGATGCGCTGGGCCAGGACCGGCCCGACCCCGGGCAGGCCGTCCAACTGTTCGAGGCTCGCGGTGTTCAGGTCGACCGGCGCGGATCCGGAAGCCGGGCCGGGGGATCCGCCCGGCCCGGCCGAAGGCCCGCCCGCGGCGGGCGCGCCGGTGACACCGACCGCGATCTGCTCGCCGTCGGTCAGCTTGCGAGCGCGGTTCAGAGAGCTCAGGTCGACGCCGGGCAGCGCGCCACCGGCGGCCCGCAGCGCGTCGTCGACTCGCGACTCACTTCGAAGGCGGTACACCCCCGGACGGCGGACCTTGCCCACGACGTCGACGACCACAACCGCGGCCGGAGAGCCGGAGGCCGACGACGGCGCGGACAAAGCCGGACTCGAGGCCACCGGCGGGGACGCGGGCGGAGACGTCGAGATCGGGACCGAATGTGCCCGGCCGGCGAGCACCCACCATCCCGCCACTACGGCCGCGATCAGCGCCGCGCACCCGAGCGCCGCCGCGCCGCGAAGTCCGGGGTCGAAACGCAGCCGCTGTAACCAGGCCGACGGGGACGACGCCGTATCGCCGACCGACGCCTGATCGCGCGCATCGCCTCCTGCCGGACGGCGAGGCACTGCCGCGTCGAAGTCCACTCCCGGTAACCACCTCTCGTCGACGAGCCCGGCAGCGGCGCCGTCCGGGTGGTGAGCGTCGAGCAGGCCGCGCACCCGGCGAGCGACCCGGGCTCGCTCGCCCCCCGCGCGCAGTCCACGTCCACCCACGCGCCCGACCGTAGGGACGTCGCGGACGTCGCGGGGGCGCGCCGATGAGGTTGTGGACGACGGGCCGCCCTGTGGATGACAGACTCGAATTCGTGGGCGTCGCCGATATCGTCCGGGAGGGGGTCCTGCGCGCCCGGTCCGGACACTCGGTGCCGACGACCGACGGTGAGCAGTGCGCGCCCGAAAAGGATCAGCGCCGTCCGGCGGTCATAGCGGCGGCAATTGCCGCCGTCCTCGCCGGCGGCTACCTACTCGCACCGCTCACCGGGCAGGATCTCTCCGCGCAGCTGGCCCGTGCCGACTTCGCCTACGCGCACCCGTTTACGCCGGTCGACCTTCGCTGGTTCGGCGGCAGCCTGCAGTTCGGCTACTCGCTGTGGGCGCCCTGGCTGGCCGGGCTGATCGGCACCCGCCTGCTCGGCGCCCTGATGGCCGTGCTCGGCACGTGGCTCGCGACTCGCCTGATGCAGCTCGCCGCGCCGGCGCGTCCACTCTGGGGTGGCGTCGCGATCGCCGTATGTCAGGTCGCCAATCTCGCCCAGGGCCGCGTGGCCTACGCGTGCGGCCTCGTCTGCGCGCTCGCCGCAGTGCTGGCCATGCTGTCCGATCGGCGGCCGTCAGCAGTCGTCATGGCCGTCCTCGGCGGAGCCGCAAGTCCGGTCGCGACGCTCGGGCTGTGGGTGTACGCGATCACCGCGGCGCTACGGCGACGAGTCGGCGACGCGGTCGTCCTGGCAGTCGCAAGCGCAATAGGAACGGCGGCAGTCTCAATCGTCTTCGCCGACGGCGCCACGATGATGTTCGGGCGCGAGAGCGCGATCCGGGCGATTATCGCCTCGCTGCTCGTGATCGCGCTCCTCCCCCGGCGGCACAACGCCATTCGTATCGGTGCTGCGGTGAACCTCGCCGTGGTGATCGTCTCCTCGGCGGCACCGTCGCCGATCGGCAGCAATGCCGAGCGGCTCGGCCTGCTCTTCGCGATCCCGGTGATCGCGGCCTTCGCCGAGTGGCGCGCACCGATCGCCGCCGCCGCAGTCGTCGTCGCGTTCGTCGCACAGCCCCCCGCCACGCTCGAGATCGTCAAGCTGGCCGGGGTACCCGCCACGCACGCCTCGTACTACCGCCCACTGGTGACCGCGATCCACGACCAGGGCGAACTCACCGGACGCGTCGAAGTGCCCGAGATGAACGGACATTGGGACGCCGCGCTGCTCGCCAAGCACGTCCCCATCGCGCGCGGCTGGCTGCGCCAACTCGACACGAAGCTGAACGACGACGTGTTCTTCGAGCACCCGCCGAACGAGGCCAGCTACAAAGCCTGGCTCGCCACCAACGCCGTCCAGTACGTCGCGGTGCCCGATGCTCGGCTCACCCCGTGGGGACGGCGCGAGCGAGCACTGATCCAAGGTGGCCTGCCCTACCTGCACGGCGTGTGGCACGACCGGCGCTGGACGCTCTACGCCGTCGACGGCGCGACCCCGATCGTCAGCGCGCCCGCGCACCTGATCTCGATGGACGCCGCCCGCATCGTGCTGACGGCGCCCCGGAACGCGACCGTGCGCATCCGGATGCGCTGGTTCGACTGGACGACCCTCAACGTGCAGTCCGGGGCGTGCATCGAGCGGTCCGGAGACCAGGTGCTGCTGCGCACCGGAGGAGCCGATCAGCCCGAAGGCTTCCGCTTCGTGATCTCGTCCGCCCTGTCGAAAGGCGACCGGGGCCACTGTCAGTAACGCACGACCACGGTGCCGAGCACGCCGGGCCCGATATGCGCGCCGAGTACGGCGCCGACCTCGGACGTGTACAGCTCGCCGAGTGACGGGATCTCGTCGCGCAGCCGCCCGGCCACCTCGGCGGCGCGTTCGGCAGCGGCCAGGTGGTGAACCGCCACGTCGACCGGCCGGTCGCGTGCCGCCGCGACGGTGAGCTGGATCAGCCGCGCGATCGCCTTGGACGACGTGCGCACCTTCTCCAGCGGGACGATCTGGCCGTCGAGCACGTGCAGCAGCGGCTTGACCGACAGCGACGTCGCGAGCAGTGCCGCGGCCGCGCCCATCCGGCCACCCCGGCGCAGGTACTCGAGCGTGTCGACGTAGAAGTACGTCCGCGTGTTGTCCACTGTGGACACTGCGGCGTCTTGCACTTCCGAGGCCGACGCCCCGTCACGCGCCGCGCGGCCAGCGGCGAGGACGGCGAACCCGAGCGCCATCGCCGTCGAGCGCGAATCGACAACTCGCACCACGCCGTACCCAAAGTCCTGAGCGGCCAGCGCGGCCGACTCCCACGTCCCGGACAGCGCCGCGGACAGATGCACCGAGACGATATGGCTTGCCCCGGCGTCCAGTGCGCGCCGGTACACAGCGGCGAACTCGGCCGGTGACGGACGCGATGTCGTCACCGGTACGTGATCGCGCAGCGCGCGGGTGACCTGACCGGGCGAGACGTCCACGCCGTCGGTGCCCGTTCGGGTGCCGATCGTGACCCGCAACGGGACGACGTTGACGCCGAACTTCTCGGCCATGCCCGGCGGCAAGTAGGCAGTCGAGTCGGTGACGACCGCGACGCTCGCCACCTCCAATGCCATGCCAGCGACCCTAGCGCCCTGTGTTGGGATCAAGAGCGATGACTCGACGGACCGGCGATCGTTCAACCATCGAGGGGCAGAACCGGAGGAGGAGTCAGATGGACCGTGTGACGTCCAAGGACGGCACGACGATCGCCTATGAGCGCGTCGGAAGCGGGCCGGCCGTCATCCTGGTCGGCGGCGGTATCAGCGACCGCTCGGAGAACACGCCACTGGCTCCCGAGCTCGCGGGCCAGTTCACCGTGTACAACTACGACCGTCGCGGCCGAGGCGACAGCTCCGACACCCTGCCCTATGCCGTCGACCGCGAGATCGAGGACATCGAGGCGCTCATCGGGACGGCCGGGGGCTCGGCGCACCTCTACGGCGTCTCGTCGGGTGGAGCGCTCGCGCTGGACGCCGCGGCAGCCGGGCTCGCGATCGACAAGGTCGCCGTGTACGAGGTGCCCTACGACATGGGCGAAGACTGGCCGCAGCGGTGGCGGGAGTACGCCGAGCAGCTCGACGTCGCGCTCGCCGAGCGTCGTCGCGGCGACGCGTTCGAACTGTTCATGCGAGTCGCCGAGTCTTCGGAGGACGCCATCGCGGGGGCAAGGAACTCGACGATGTGGCCTGAGCTGGAAGCGATCGCGCACACGCTCGCCTACGACGCGGCATGTATGGGAACCGGCCAGCCACCAGCTGACCGGTTCGCGAAGATCACCCAGCCGACGCTGGTGGCCACGGGCGTCGCCGGGCGGGAGCCCGGAGCCGCACGCTGGGTTCGGGCCCTCGAGCCGGCCGCCGGCGCGATCGCCGCGAGCATCCCGAACGAGCAGCGCCGGACGATCGAAGGCGCAGGCCACGTCGCCGATCCGAAGGCGGTCACCGCGGTGCTCGCACAGTTCTTCGGCGGTTGACGGCCGGTGCGCTCAGACGACGAAGTTGACCAACCGGCCGGGCACCGTGATCACGCGCTTGACCTCGCGGCCGTTCAGCGCGGCGACGATCT
>DASXRA010000243.1:0-4028 GCA_036506855.1 Jatrophihabitantaceae bacterium | reverse complement strand
CGCAACGAACTTGGTGTCGCCGTCGATCAGCGCGGTGCCACCGCCGAGGCCGACGGCCTCCTGCACGGGTGCAAGCTGGCCGAGTCGCGTCGCGAGGCCCGGATCGAGCCGTCCGCGACCGGCGCCGCCGCCGTAGCCCTCGGTGTCGACGACCAGGTCCGCGGTCAGTGCGCGGTCGACGCCTCGTGCGGCGGACGCCTTGAGCGATGCGGCCACCATGGTGAACATCGCGACCACGGCTACGCCGATGAGCAGGGCCGACGCAGTCGCCGCGGTGCGACGCGGGTTGCGCATCGCGTTGCCGCGGGCGAGCGTGCCGGTGACGCCGCGGGTCGCGGCAACCGGAGCCCCCAGCGCCGACGCCGCCGGACGGGCGGCAAGCGGCCCGAGGACGACCATGCCGACCAGGGTGAGCCCCGCGCCGATGCCGGCCAGGCCGATCGGTCCGGGGCGGGTTGCCGCGGCGACGAGAGCCGCCACCCCACCCGCGGTCAGCACAGCGCCGATGATGCCGCGCGTCCTGGACGTCGCGCCCTGCTCGATCGCCTGGTCGCGCAACGCGGCGACGGGCGCCACGCGCGAGGAGCGCACGGACGGCGCAACCCCTGCGACGAGCGTGGCAGCCAGCCCGGCACCCACTGCGAGCGCAATGCTCGACGCCTTGAACACGAGCCCGCCCGCAGGCAACGCGAAGCCGAAACCGTCGAAGACGCCCTTCAGCCCGGCGGCGATGCCGATTCCCGCACCCCAGCCGGCCAACGACCCGACGAGCCCGACGCCGAGCGCCTCGAGCATGCCTGAGCCGATCACCTGCCGGCGGGTGGCTCCGAGCGCGCGCAGCAGTGCCGACGTCCGGTTGCGCTGGGCGGCGATGATCGAGAACGTGTTGTAGATGCTGAAGACGGCGACGAGCAGCGCTACGACGGCGAACGCGGTCAGCGCCGTACGCAGGAAGCCCAGGAAGCCGCTGTCGATCGCGGCGATGTCCTCGCTGGCCAGCTGCTGGCCGGTGACGGCCTCGACGCCGGCCGGCAGTTGCTGCCGCAGCGCCGCGATGACCCGGTCCGGTGCCACGCCGGGTGCTGCCTTGACCAGCACCTCGCTGACCCGTCCGGGACTCTCCGCCAGGTAGCGCTGAGCGGAGGGCAGCGTCATGCCGGTGAACGTGACCGACCCGAACCCGTCGGCCGTCCCGAACGTCGAGAGCCCGACGATCCGGACGCTCACCGGCTTCGGCGTCAGCAAGGTCGTGGTGTCGCCGAGGTGCAGCTTGCCGGCCTTCGCGGCTCCCTGGTTGATCACGACCTCGTCGTCGGCCGCCGGCGCGCGCCCCTGCGCGAGCCGGTACGGATTGAGCGAAGCGTCGCTGACCCAGTTCGCGGCCTGGGTCGGTGGCCCGTTGCCGGCGACCCGCTTGCCGTCATGGCCGAGCAGCTGACCGAAACCCTCGACGTAGGGCTGGGCGTCGGCGACTCCCGGGACGCCGCGCACCTGCTGCACCAGCGAGGCGTCAATGGCCAGCCGCCGGTCCTGCCCGCCGTTGGATCCGATCTTGGTCACGCCACGCACGACCACGTCGGTGCCGGCATTGGCCTGGGTGAACAGGTTGTCGAAGTTCGCCTTGAGGGTGTCGCCGAGCAGCAACGTCCCGGACAGGAACGCGACGCCGAGCACCACGGTGAGCGTGCTGCCGATCAGTCGCCGCTTGTACGCCCACATGCCGTTCAACGCGATCGCGAACATGCCTAGACCTCCAGCCGCTTCATGTGGTCGAGGACGCGCTGCGGCGTCGGGTGGTCGAGGACGCCCACAATGTGACCGTCGGCGAGGAACAGCGCGCTGTCGGCGTAGCTCGCGGCCACCGGGTCGTGGGTCACCATGACGATCGTCTGGCCGAGGTCTTGCCTCGCCCGGCGCAGGAACTCCAGCAGGTCGGCCCCGCTTCGCGAGTCGAGGTTCCCGGTCGGCTCGTCGGCGAACACGATGGCCGGCTTGCTGACCAGCGCGCGAGCGACGGCAACGCGCTGCTGCTGCCCGCCGGAGAGCTCCGACGGGCGGTGCGCCAGCCGGTCGGCCAGGCCGACCGTCTCGATGACGGCCTGGTACCAGTCCGGGTCCGGCTTGTCACCGGCGAGCGCCAGGGGCAGGCGGATGTTCTCCGCCGCCGACAGCGTCGGGACGAGATTGAACGACTGGAACACGAAGCCGACCCGCCCGCGGCGCAGCAGCGTCAGCTGCTTGTCGCTCAGCGAGCTCAGGTCGATGTCGCCAAGCAGGATCTGCCCGCCCGTCAGGGCGTCGAGGCCGGCCAGGCAGTGCAGCAGCGTCGACTTGCCCGAACCGGACGGGCCCATGATCGCCGTGAACTGCCCGTCCGGGAACTCGGCGGTGACGTCGTCGAGGGCGACGACGGCCGTGTCGCCGGTGCCGTACGTCTTGGTCGCATGCACGGCGCGAGCCGCGGTCTTGGTGATGAGTGCATTTGTCATGGCTTCGATCGTGGCGATTCGTGCGTCTCGGGTCGTCCGCCCCACGTCGGCTCTGCGACTACCGCGGCCGCGGTACGGCCGATCACGCCCAGCCGGGACGCACTACTCCGGCCTCGTAGGCGAGCACGACGAGCTGGGCTCGGTCGCGCACGTCGAGCTTGGTCATCGCCCGATTGACATGCGTCTTGACAGTGGCCGGGCTGAGGAACAGCCGCTCGGCAATCTCGTCGTTCGACAGCGCCTGCGCCACCAGCGCGACGATCTCGCGTTCCCGCGCGGTGATGGAGTCCAGGCGCGAGGACGCCGGTGGCTCCTTGGCCCGCCCGGCGAACTCGGCGATGAGCCGGCGAGTGACCCCCGGCGAGAGCAGCGCCTCGCCCGCGGCCACCGTGCGCAACGCGCGGATCAGCTCGGCGGGCTCGGTGTGTTTGACCAGGAAGCCGGTCGCGCCTGCGCGCAACGCCTCGAAGACGTACTCGTCGAGCTCGAACGTCGTCAGGACGATCACTCGGACGTCCGCCAGCCGCTCGTCGGCGGCAATGGCGCGGGTGGCCGCAAGGCCGTCCGTGCCCGGCATCCGGATGTCCATCAGCACGACGTCGGGACGTAGCTCGCCGACCAGCTGCACCGCCTCGGCACCGTCGCCGGCCTGGCCGACCACCGCCATGTCGTCCTGGGCGTCGATCAGCGCGGCGAAGCCGGCACGCACCAGCGCCTGGTCGTCGGCGAGCAGCACCCGGATCATGCGGCGCCCCCGGGCAACGGCAGGCGCGCACGTACCCGGAAGCCGCCGCCGAGCCTGCGCCCGGCGTCCAGCTCGCCGCCGAGCGCGATGGCCCGTTCCCGCATGCCGGCGATCCCGCTGCCGTTCCCGTTGGACGAGCCGGATTTCCCGTCGTCGACGACCTCGACGGTCAGCTCGTGCGCCCCGTAGGTCACGGCGACGGTCACCGACGCTGCGCCGGCGTGCCGTACGACGTTCGTCAGCGACTCCTGCAGGATCCGGTACGCCGCGAGATCGACGCCAACCGGCAGCACTCGCGGTTCACCCATGACCCGAGCCTGCACCTGCAGGCCGGCCGAGCGCGCGCCGCCGAGTAGCCGGTCGAGGTTCGCGATGCTCGGGGTAGGCGCCGTGGCGGCTGTCTCGCCGGACTGCCGCAGTGCTCCGAGCACGGCCTGCACCTCGACCAGCGCGTCCTTGCTCGCCTGCTTGATCGTCGCCAGCGCCGTACGCGCCTGCTCGGGCTGCTCGTCCATCAACTCCAATGCGACGCCCGCCTGGACGTTGATCATGGAGATGCCGTGCGCGAGCACGTCATGCAGTTCGCGGGCGATGTCGAGGCGCTCCTCGCTGGCTCGGCGCCGCGTCGCTTCCAGCTCGCCGCGGCGCACTTCGATTGCCTGCCGGCGTGCCGCCTCACGCAGTTGCCGCCGGTACCGCACGACCTCGCTGGCCGCCGCCAATGCCAGCAACCACGCGGCAAGCCCCAGGGCCTGGACGAGGCTCGGGCCGGGCTTGTCGTGGGCCACCGGCTC
>DASXRA010000242.1:0-3989 GCA_036506855.1 Jatrophihabitantaceae bacterium | reverse complement strand
CTTTCTCCACCTCGTCGGCCTGCTGGCGCAGGACGTCGAGGTCCTGGCCGAAGATGCGTACGACGATGGCCCCGCTCGATCCGGCGACGACCTCCTTGATCCGCTCGCGCAGGTAGGTCTGGACGTCGCGTCGCAGGCCCGGGTAGCCGGCGACGACCTCCTGAACCTGCTTGTGCGTCGTCTCGTAGTCGACGTCGGGGGAGACGCTGATCCAGTTCTCGCCGAAGTTCGCGCCCACGACCTCGTCCATCAGCAGTGCCTGGCCGATGTGCGAGCCGCAGTTGCGAACACCGGGGATCTGCCGGAGCTCCTTGCAGGCGCGTACGGAGATCCGCGTCTCCTCGCCGACCGACGTGCCCGGCTTGGTCACCCAGTGCATCAGGAAGTCGCGTTCCTTGAAGTCGGGCAGCAGGGACTGTCCGAGCATCGGGAGCACCGCGAGGCCGCAGGCGACGGTCAGCGCCACCGCGGCGTAGGCCGGGCGCGGCGTCCTGATGACCCGGGCGAGAGCCGCCGCGTAGCGGGTCTTCAGCCAGCGGGCGAGTGCCGGGTCGCGGCGCTCGAGCGGTGCTCGCGACAGCAGGATCAGGGCCATCGCCGGCGTCACGGTCAGCGCGACCACCATCGACGCGAGGACGGCGAGCACGTACGACAGCGCGAGCGGCTGGAAGAACGAGCCGGACAGCCCCCGCAGGAAGAACACCGGCGCGACGGCAAGCACCGTGATCAGCGTCGCGTAGATGATCGGCCGGCGCACCTCGAGGGACGCGTGCAGGACGACGCGGGCGGTCGACCTACGATCGCCCTGCTGGCGCAGCCGTCGCCAGATGTTCTCGATGTCGATGATGGCGTCGTCGACCACGACACCGACGGCGATCACCAGGCCGGCCAGGATCATCGTGTTGATCGTCTCGCCGCGCAGTGACAACACGATGCCGGCGGCAACCAGTGACAGCGGGATCGCGACCAGGCTGATGAACGCCGTACGCCACTCGAAGAGGAACGAGATCAGGACGAGAACCACGAGCAGGCAGCCGATCAGCAGTGCCGTCGTCAAGTTGTCGAGCGCCGTCTCGATGAACGTCGCCGGCCGGAACAGCGTGGTGTCGATCTCGAAGCCCGGCAGGCCGGGGCGCAGTTCGTCGATCGCCTGCTCGACACCGCGCGTAACGTCCAGGGTGTTGCCCCACGGGAACTTCTCGACGATGAGCATCAGCCCCTCGCCGTCGTTGATGACCGCGTCGCCGGGCAGTGGCTGGTGGCCCTCGACGACCTGTGCCACGTCGCCGAGCCGGAGGGTCTGGTCGCCGCGCTTCGCGACCGGCACGGCGGCCAGGTCCTCCGGTGTCACGATCGCCTGCGTGAGCCGGATCGGGAACCGCTGGTTCGGGGTCTCCACCCAGCCGCCGGTGCCGATCACGGCACCGTCCTGGTAGTGCAGCAGGCCGGCGTCGAGCGCGGCGGCGGTGACGTTCATGACGCGCTGGAGGCTGACGCCCTGGGCGGCCAGGTTGTTCGGGTCCACCAGGACGTGCTGCTGCTGCAGGCGCTCACCCCAGATCGCCACGTTGGCCACGCCGGGCACCCGGAGCAGCCGCTGCCGGATCGTCCAATACGAGACCGACGACAGCTCGATCAGCGACCTGGAGTCGGAGGAGACGGCGATCTTCATCGCCCGGCTGGTGGCGGACAGCGGCTGGATCATGAACGGCGGGCTCGCCCAGGTCGGCAGCGACGGCGTGACGAGCGCGATCCGCTCCTGCACCAGCTGCCGGGCCTGCAGCACGTCGGCGCCGGTCTTGAAGATGAGCCGGATCGAGGAGAGCTCCCGGACGGACTTCGAACGGATGACGTCCACGCCGGGCAGTCCGTTCAGCGACTGCTCGAGGGGTACCGTCACGAGCTCCTCGACCTCCGCGGCGGACAGGCCGAGCGACGGGGTCTGGACCTCCACCTGCGGCGGCGCGAACTCGGGGAAGACGTCGACCGGGGAGTCGCGCAGATCGGCGACGCCGAAGCCCAGCACCGCCGCGGCGGCTGCCACGACGATGAACCGCAGCCTCAGGCTCGACCCGACGATCCAGCGCATCATGAGCGGGATCCCGCCTCCCGCGTCACTTGCCGATGCCCTTCTCGAGGCCGTACAGCTCCGCGGCACCGACGGAGACGACCGCGGTACCCGCCGCGGGCCCCGCCGTCAGGACCACGAGCTCGGCCTCGACGGAGTCGACGGTGACCGACTCCCGCATGAACACCTGCGCTTCCGGGCGCGTGTAGACGTACGTCTTCCCGGCGGCGTCGTACAGCAGCGCGCTGTACGGGACCACCGTGCGCCGGCCGGCGGCGCGGACCGGGGTGGTCTCGATGCCGAGCCGTTCGATCGCCTTGGCGACCAGTGTCAGCCGGCTCCGCTCGCCGCCGTCGATCTGCTCGACCGTCGCGGGAGGCGTGCTGGACGCGGTCTCTCCCGGCTCGTCGCCGCCGGTGAGCAGCAGCACACCGGCCGCGGCGAGCGCCGCGATGATGCCGCCGACGACGATCCATCCAATGTTCTTGCGCATCTGATCCCCTCCGACCTGTATCCCGCCTCTTGGTCAGCCGGGCGCCGGCGACGCGTCGTCCGGCACGGCACGAGCCGGCCAGAAGCGAAGGCAGAGCAGCGGTACGACGACGAGGCTGAACGCCGTCGACGTGATCAGTCCGCCGGCGACGACCCATGCCATCGGCCCGGCGATCTCGTGACCGGCGGTCCGTCCCGCGATCGCCAGCGGCGCGAGTGCGAGCGCGGTCACCACGGCTCCGGCGAGGATCGGCACGGACCGCTCCGACACGCCGCGGATCGCGAGCCCGGGATCGAGCCGGCGCCCCTCGGACCCGCACAGCTGCTGGTAACGCCCGACGAGCAGCACGCTGTTGCGCACGGCGAGGGCGAGTACCGCGAACAGGCCGGCGACCGCTCCCAGCGAGAGCTCGCGATCCGCGCCGGCCGCGGCCAGCAGCCCGCCGGCGAGCGCCAGCGGCAGGGTCACGAAGAGCGCGGCCGACAGCCGCCAGCTGTCGAAGGCGGCCTGGAGGATCAGGAAGATCCCGATCGCGGCGGCGAGCAGGTAGGCGATCTCGCGCAGCGACCATCCGCCGAGTACGTCGTCCGGCGGTGCCAGGAGCACCGCGTGGTACTCGAGCGGGAACTGCATCCGCGCCAGGTGCTCGTCGACCTCACGAAGGACCGAGTCCACGCTGCGACCGCTGACGGCGGCACCGACGTCGATCCGCCGCGACACGGCCTCGCGCCTGATCACGTCCGGCGTCGGCACGACCTGCACGTCGGCGACGTCGCCCAGCCGGACCTGCCGGCCGGTGGGCGTGTCGATCAGCAGGTCGCGGATGCTGGTCAGGCTGTGACGGGTCTCGGGTGTGCCGAGCACCACGACGTCGAAGACCTTCTGCTCCTCGAAGAGGCTGCCGACCTGGATCCCCTGCAGGAGCGTCGCCGCGGCGCGGCGCACGTCGCCGGGCTTGATCTGGTGTGCCCGCGCGGCGTCGAGGTCCACCTTCACCTCGATGTTCGGCTCCTCGGTCTGCGGCTCGACGCGTGCGTCGACGACCCCGTCGATCTCCGACAGCGCCTGGCGTACCCGTTCGGCCTGGCGGCGGAGCTCGGGCAGTTCCTGGCCGAACACGCGCACGACCACGTCGTCGGACCCCGCGAGCGCCGCCGCGTCCTGCCTGCTGAGCACGCCGCCGCTGCCGTCGTCGCCGAACCGGCGGGTGCTCTCGAATCCGCGCGCGTTGCCGACCTGGACGCCGTGGTACGTCCCGAGGACACCGGTCAGGCCCGGGTAGCCGTCGACCACCCGCTGGACCGCCGCCTTGGTGGCGTCGTAGTCGGCCCGCGGGGCGATGCTGATCCACAGCTCACCGGAGTTGATCCCGACGACCCGGTCGGCGCTGACGGCGCGTCCGACGTGGCCGGTCACGTTCGTCACCCC
>DASXRA010000241.1:0-4227 GCA_036506855.1 Jatrophihabitantaceae bacterium | reverse complement strand
GGGCTCGGGTCGTACAGGAACTCGCCGGGCGGCCGGACGTCGACGTCCGGTCCCGGATCCGGCAGCAGCACGTGCCCGCCGGGCAGGATCGTGGCCCGTCGCGTGGCGGTGGCGAGCGCCGGCGACCACAGCGCCGCCTCTTTCAGGTCGCGGTCCACCGCGATGAACTCGGCCTCCCAGCCGGACGGGACGAGCTCGCGTCGCAGGCCCGGCGCGGCCTTGATGCCGATGTGCGGCACGTGCTCGGCCAGCCCGAAGCACCAGTCCAGTTCGGGCTCGCTACGTCCCGGGCCCAGGCGTCGACCGCCCTCGACGCGACGGGCCGGGTCGACGAACACGGCGTCGATGCCGGCGAGATCGACGTCCCGGACGTCGGCCTCAAGCAGCCGGGCCTCGGCGCCGTAGACAGCGGCATTGAGCTGGGCCATCCGCAGATGCAGCGGGTCGACGTCCACGCCGAGCACCGGGCGTTGCCGGGCCAGTGGGATCAGGTCGCCGCCGATGCCGGTGCACAGGTCCGCGACGTCCGCGAAACGATCGAACCGCCTCGCCCGGTGGCCCGCTGTCGCCTCCGATGATGCCTGCTCCAGACCGGGGCGGGTGAAGAACATCTCGGCGGCCCGGCTGAACTTCTCGGCGGCGAGCAGGCGCAGTTCGTGCTGGGCCAGCGCCGCGGCGATCAGCTCGCCCGGGTACTCGCGGCGCAGCGCGGCGTTGAGGCGCAGCGCGCTGCCGGCCGTCACGTGCTCGGCCGCAAGGCGATCGAGCAGCGAGCGTCCGGGCGCCGAGAGCAGCGCTTCGAAACGCGTCACGGCCTCGGTCACAGCTATTCATCTCACTCGTACCGATCGCCGGTGCGCGCAGCGGGTGCACGAGACTGGGCGCCGTGGTGCATACCGGACGGGCGCGGGCCCTGGTCGGCTTCGCGGTGTTCGGTGCCTTCTGGGGGACGTGGGGCGCGTCCCTGCCGCGGGTGCAGGTCGAGACGGGGCTGAGCGACGCCGAGCTCGGGACGGCGCTGCTGTGGATCGGCGCTGGAGCGCTGCTGTCGATCCGGTGGGTGGGCGGGCTGACCGATCGCGCCGAGCGTCGGGTGCTTCCGTTCTCGATCGCGGCGCTCGGCCTGGCCGCGGTGGTGCCGGTGTTCACGAGCGGCGTCGTGGCCCTGTCGGCGGCCCTGCTCCTGCTGGGAGTTTGTTCCGGCGCGGTGGACGCGGCGATCAACTCGGCCGCCGTGCGTGCCGAGTCCGCCGGACGGCGGGTGGTCAGCCTGGCGCACGGGCTGTTCTCGGCGGCGGTGGTGGCCAGCAGTCTCGCGGTCGCGGCGCTGAGCCACGCCGGGCGCGGACGGGCATGGTCGCTGGTGGTGGCCGGCGGCGTGCTGATCGCGGTGGCCGTCGTGACGACCCGGCTGAACCTGCCGCCCGCCGTCGAGCGCGAGGCAGAGACAGGCGGCCGGCGAGCCACCTGGTCGTGGCCGCTGCTCGTGCTCGGCTCGCTGGCCGCCCTCGCCTACCTGGTCGAGAACGCGTGGCAGTCCTGGGGTGCCATCCAGCTGCATGCCACGGTCGGCGCGTCGCTGAAGATCGCCGCACTCGCGCCGGCCGTGTTCGCGCTGGCCGCCGCGAGCGGCCGGCTCGGCGGGCACCACCTCGCGTCCGTCGCGAGCCCCAGCGCGCTGTTCGGTGCAGCGGCCGCGGTCGCCGCGGGCGGCAGCGTGCTTGCGGCGCTCGCGCACACCACGCCATGGGTGCTCGCCGGCATCGCGGTCGCCGGCCTCGGCACGAGCGTGTGCGCGCCCATCCTGATCGGCCTGGCCGGACGGACGCGCCCCGACGCTCAGGGCGCGGCGACCGGCACGGTCATCACGCTCGCCTACCTCGGCTTCGTCTTCGGGCCGGCCCTCATCGGGCTGGCCGCCGGCGTGTCGACGCTGCCGACCGCGCTGGTCGGCGTGGCGGCGGTCGCCGGCGTCCTCGTGGTGGCCAGCCCGCTACTCAACCGGCTGTTCAGGGCGCGCACGACGCGCTGGGCGCCGACACGCACTGGAACAGAGTCGGGTTGATCAGTGACGGCGGCTGCCGGAGCTGCGTGGCCTGCTCGTAGTCGTAGGCGTAACCGACAAGAGTGGGTTCGCTCCACGCCTGCCCGAGGAACGCGATGTTGAACGGACGCCGGTTGCTCGCCTGATACCCGGCCGGAACCGTGATGGACGGGTAGCCGGCCTTGGCTCCGATGCCCGCGCTGCCGCTGTTGGCGAACAGCAGCGCGGTCACGTTGTTCGCCTGCATCACGGCGTCGATGCGGTCCTTGCTGTCGACGAGATCCTGCGCGCGGTGGGCGAGATACTTCGCGGTGTCCGCGCTGTCCGGGCTGAGATCCTTCGCCTGCGAGATCAGCGCCTGTATCTGGCCGAACTTCAGAGCGATCTGCGAGTGCGCATTGTTGAACGCGATGATGTCGGCCAGCGACTTCATCGGCGCGTTCGCCGGCAGGCGCGACAGGTACGTGTTCAGGTCGCGCTTGAACTCGTAGTTGAGCACCGTCGAGCCGCCCGGAATGGTCCCGGCGGTGTCGAGCGTGACGGGCACGAGCGTCGCGCCCTGCGCGGTGAGGGCCGCCGTCGCCGCGTCCCACAACGCGCGGTTGTCGGTTCCGGCACCCGGCACCTGGCTCGCGACGACGCCGATCCGCGCGCCCTGCAACGCGGTCGTCCGCAGATCCTGCGCGAAGTCGTGACCGACGAGCGGATTCGCCGCCGTGGCAGTGTCAAGCGGGTCGGTGCCGTCGAGTGCGGTCAGTTCGACGGCCGCGTCCGCGACGGTCTTGGTGATCGGACCGGCGGTGTCCTGGCTCGCCGCGATCGGGACGATCCCGGTGCGGCTGACCAGGCCCACAGTGGGCTTGATGCCGACGTCGGAGTTCGCCGCCGACGGGCTGAGAATCGAGCCCGATGTCTCGGTGCCGACGGTGAGGGGCGCGAAGCCGGCCGCGGCCGCCACTGCCGGCCCCGAACTCGAACCGCTCGGCGTCTGCGACGCGTCGTACGGGTTGAGCACCTGCCCGCCGAGTGAGCTGTAACCCGACGGCATGCCGTTGGTCAGGAAGTTGGCGAACTCGGTCAGGTTGCCCTTGCCGAGGATGACCGCCCCTGCCTTGCACAGGCTCGTCACGAGCGGGGCGTCGGCCGACGGCCGCGAGTCCACGAGCGCGACCGAACCCGCCGTCGTGGGCATGCCCTTGACGTCGACGTTGTCCTTCACGATCACCGGGATGCCGACGAGCGGGCCGTGCGGCGCGTGCGAGTGCAGGATCGTGTCGGCCGCCCGGGCCTCGGCGAGGGCGTCCGGGTTGATCGCCCGCACCGCGTTCACCGCTGGGCCGTGCGAGTTCAGGCTGCGAATCCGGGCGAGGTAGGCGTTGGTCAGTGCGACGCTCGTGATGCTGCCGGTGTCGAGCAGCTGGTCGAGGGTCGCGACGCTCGCGGTCTCGAGGTTCGGACTGGTCGAGTCGGCCGGGCTCGCTGCCGCATTGACGAAGACCGCAGTCGCAAGCGCCGCGGTGACGGCGCCCAGCGCGGCTACCTGGCGCCGCCACCGGCGTCCCTGCAGGACGATGTTGATCCGCATGTCGCCTCCATTCGTGAGTCCCACTAGCCAGGGTCTGCCCGATGGAAGCCAATTACCAGGCAATGTCGGATAAATTGCGCACTGGTTACCGCCGCATCACGGTGGTCGCTCGCGTATAAATCGGAGAGTTGGCCGCCGCCGAACCGCCGCCGCCGAGGGAGCACGTCAGATGACCGCTACGTTGCGCGCGCCGGTGCACGGCCTGCCGCCCGGGCCGCGCCTGCCGGTCGCCGTGCAGACCGTGCTGTTCGGCAAGTACCGGCACCGCTACCTGCCCGCGATGCAGCGCCGCTACGGCGACGTGTTCACGCTGCGGATCGCGCCGCACTCACGCCGGTTGGTGATGCTCAGCCGTCCGGACGACATCCGCACGGTGTTCACCGGCCAGCCCGCGACGTTCCACGCCGGCGAGGGGAACGCCCTGCTCGGCCCGATCATGGGCCACCACTCGGTGCTTTTGCTCGACGAGTCCGAGCACATGCGGGTGCGTCAACTGCTGATGCCGGCGTTCCACGGCGCCGCGCTGCACGGCTATCAGAATCTCGTCACCGAACTGACTCGAGCCGAGCTCGCGCGGTGGCCGTCCGGCAAGCCGTTC
>DASXRA010000240.1:0-21720 GCA_036506855.1 Jatrophihabitantaceae bacterium | reverse complement strand
GAATGGCACTGCCGCCCTCTCGGCGCGAGCCTCTGCGATCGAACCGACGCCAAGTTCGGTGAGGAGTGCATGTCGCCTGGCGATCTCGCCCGTGAGCCTCATGAGGAGGCGCTGCACACTGCCGAAGTCGTCGCGGGTGATAACCGCGCCGCAGTGCGGAAGTTCGGCCAGCGGACGGAGCCTGCCGCCTGATGCGTCGATGACGTATGTGTGAAGGTCGTCCGCACCGAGTCGAGATGCGCTCGTGACGGCCAATGAGCGAAGAACGGTGCTGCGCCCAGAACGTGGGGCGCCGACCAGCATCAGGGGTCCGCCGGCTGCAAGGTCGACGCACAACGGGGGCTGCTGTTGCTCCGCGGGCACGTCGAGCAGGCCGACCGGAACTGTCGAAGCGAGCGCGGGTGAGCGGACCGCACCTGTCGGCAGTTGGTCCGGCAACGGCGGCAGCCAGGGCACTGATGGCACGACGGCGCCAGATCTCGCGGTGGCTTCGCGTACGGCGTCCACCAGTAGCTGCAGGTCGGTCTTGCTTCCGTCGGTTGAGTCGTCGGCGGCGGGCAGCCGGCCCCACTCGTCCAATGCGGTGACGGTCGTCTGTGTGCCCCCAGTCGGCGCGATGCCGCCTACCCGGGCTGTCTGAATCTCGGTCAAGATCGCGCCGGCACGGACGAAGGCGCGTCCGGGCTGACGCTTGTCGATCGCGGCCGCGGCGTCCGACCCGATGACGTCGCCGGACTCCGCGGCGTCGGTTACGCGAAGCGCGATGCGAAGCGCGGTGTTGGCCCTGATCTCGGGCGAGATCACTCCGCCGGGGCGCTGTGTCGCGAGCACCAGATGAATGCCCAGCGACCGCCCGCGTTGTGCGATGGTGACGAGGCCGCTGACGAAGTCGGGCAGTTCCTCCGCGAGGGCGGCGAACTCGTCGACAACGAGCACGAGTCTGGCCAACGTCGGCATGTCACTGCGCTGCGAGGCTCGGTACGCGTCCAGATCCTTGGCGCCGATCTTGGCGAAGAGAGTTTCACGGCGGCGCAGCTCGGTGTCCAGTGACTGCAGGGCCCGCCGAGTCAGATGGGGGTCGAGATCAGTCACGAGCCCGACCGTGTGAGGCAGTCGCGCGCAGTCGGCAAACGCGGCTCCGCCCTTGTAGTCGATCAACACGAACGTGATCGCGTCAGGCGGATTGGACGTAGCCAAGCTGGCGATCAGCGATTGCAGCAATTCCGACTTGCCAGCACCGGTCGTGCCCGCGACGAGTGCATGTGGGCCGTCTCGCACGAGGTCCACTGCGAATGCGCCTTCCAGCGCAATGCCGAGTTCGGCCACCGGTCCCGTCCCGGCTTGCCAGCGATCGATCACTGATTCCGGGAGGGCATCGGTCAGCCCGAGAAGGTCGAGCAGGCGGCAGGAGTCGGGTATCGCAGACGTGGCCTCAGCACCCGCGTCAGTCAACGGTGCGAGTGCGCGGGCCACTCGTTCGGCCCAACGTGTGCTCGCGCGGTCGCTGATCAGATCATGCAGGTTGATCGCTCCGTTTGCGTCGTCGACCGCCAGGCGCGTTCCGGTTTCCCCGCAGACACGCGCAACGGCTGCGCATGCGGTGGGCAACCGGCGCTCTTCGTCGTCGAGGCAGACTGCCGTGATGCCGACGGCAGGACCGGCTGCGAGGACGTGGGCCAAGCCGGGGACGTCGGCGAGGGCGCCGGATCGGTCGACGACCAGAACGGTCCACCGTCCCGACCAGCCTTGCGGATCGAGTTGCCGCTCGCTCCGGCGTTCGTCGATGAGGCGCAGCAGCCCGGCTACCAAGATCGTCCGATCGTCAGCGGTGCATGCCACTCGCCCCTTCAGATGCGGAAGCCAGCGCGCCCAGGTCCACGCTGGTGCGGCGTCGTCGGACAGAAGCAGTCCGAGGTCGAGATCGGCGGGCGACTGCAGCGCCGCGAGCTGACCGATCGCCCATCGCGCAGTGCTGAGCGCGATGCCTCTTGGGCCTGCGATGCCCAGCGGACCGCGCCGCAGGTTCAGCGTGACTGGGACGAGATGCAACATGCCGGCGGACT
The DNA here is from genome assembly GCA_036506855.1 of Jatrophihabitantaceae bacterium. Lineage (GTDB taxonomy): Bacteria > Actinomycetota > Actinomycetes > Mycobacteriales > Jatrophihabitantaceae > DASXRA01. The sequence continues at coordinate 19,657 of DASXRA010000240.1, read as the reverse complement.
CGATCTCAGAACCGCGGCGCGCTCGGAGGTTGGCGGGCAGATCGGCGAGCCCGAGACGAACATCGAGCATGTCGGCATCGCCCCGGCGGCGCTCCCACAGTCGGCAGTCGGGAATCGTCGCTGTGCGCAGTATCGCCGCAGCGTCCGGATGAGAGCGTCGACGATGGGCGGTCTCGGCGGCGAGCAGCTCAGTTTGCTTTGCGGTCGCCTCCGCGGCCCGGTGATGAAACCCGATTGCGACGCGCCTGCGATCACGCCTCCAGTGCAGCCGGTCGCCCGCGGCGGTGCCGACCACCATCACCGGCGAGAGCAGCGCGAACGCTAGGAACTCGATGTTGTGCATCGCGAGCGCGAGGACGCCGCCTGCGACAGCCGGTAGCAGCGCAGCAAACCACTGCACACGTTGCGGGCGAGCCGGACTGGTGCGGGTCGGCAATACAACTTCACGCGCCGGGAGAGTGGGTGACAGGCGCGGGGGACGGTTGACGCTTCGGGTGCCGTCGACGCCCGGACGGACCGCGGCCGCGGGCTCATCGGCGGCGACCACGCACAGCAGCGAATCGCCGATTCGAAGAAGCTCACCGGGCCGCGTTGTCGAGCCGTCGGCGTCGACGGGGACGCCGTCGAGCAACGTGCCATTCATCGATCCGAGATCGCGCACTGTGATGCCCGCCGTCGTGACAGTGATCGCGGCATGTTGGCGCGAGACGTCGGGGTCGGTCAGCGTGACGTCACATGCTGGCGCGCGGCCGATCGTGACCACACCGCGAGGCAACGGGGCGACCAATCCCGCGTCCGGCCCGCCGACGAGATGAACGCGCAGGACGGCGCCTGCCGCGAGGTCGCGATCGCGAGCGTGGTCGACGTCGACGATGTCACCGGTCCGTAGACCTGGCCCGCCCAGCAGGGCCGTGGGTGGGAGTGGGCGTGAACCGCTGAAGAGGACGGGGGCCGCGGTGGCTGCGCCGGGCAGAGCAGCGGCGATCCCGCCGGCGAACTCGCGCAGCGGCGTCCCCGCAGATGCGCCGACTGCGACGTCGCGGCTGAACCCGTCAGCGTCGCGTACCGAGAGCCGAATCTGCATACGGCGCAGTTTGCCGACGTCTCGACTCGTCCGGGCCACCGGAATCCGATCTGTGGATAACTTTCGAATTGAAGCGAGTTATCCACAGATATTTCTCACGGCCAGCGAGCCTGGCCGCGATCTGCGTACCGTTCCGGCTCGTCAATCAAGCCCGCCACGTCCGGCCCCGAGCCGGTGGCAATCGCGAAAGGACGCACCCAGAATGCCCGCGCTCAAGGTCACGCCAGACCAGCTTCAATCCCTCAGCGGCAGCGTGTCGCGCATCTCGGCTGATGTGCGTGGCTCGCACCAGAACTTGAAGGGCCAGCTCTCACCACTGTTCGGTGCGGATTGGTCCGGACAGGCGGCCGCTCAGTTCACTGCGCTGTACGACCAGTTCGACCAGCACGCCAAGGGCCTGTCTGACGCGCTGGACGGCATCGGCCAACTGCTCAGCCGCGCCGGGTCAACGTATGCCGATGTCGAGCAGCAGATTGCCTCGTCATTCCGTTGATATGCGTCGGCGACGCGACGGAGCGAGCCGGTTCGAGCGAGACGTCATGTACCCACTTGGTCCGAGCTCGGCGCAGCCGCGGCTTCATCGGCAGCTGAGCGGAGGAGATGCGAGACGGTGACGAATCGCAGCCCACGTTGTCGCAACCTGTCGATGAGCGAGGGGAGGGTCTCGACGACGACGTCGTTGTTCAACGTCCCGCCGTCGTGCGCGAGGATGATCGACCCCGGGCTCGCATAGGTCGCGATGCGTGCGAGGTTCGACGCGGCACTGTCCTGGGCGTTGTACTTCACGTCCCAGAGCACGATCGAGTACTGCATGCCGACGGCTGCCATGGCAGCAGCGCCGGAGAAGCAGCCGTACGGCGGTCGGAAGGCTACAGGCGCTCGACCCGTGATCCGCCGGATTTCTTGCTCGGTCCGCTGCAGCTCCCGCGTGACCGGCCGGGCACGTCCCGTCGACAGGTGGTGATGCGACCAGGTGTGGTTCCCGATTTCGTGTCGTTGGGCGGCACGCCGCACCAAGGCGGGGAAGCTGGCGGCGTGTTTTCCGATGACGAAGAACGTCGCGGTGACGTCTTTCGCATCGAGAATGTCGAGAACATTGCTCGTGTATTTGGTGGACGGTCCGTCGTCGAACGTAAGGGCAATCAGCGGCTCGCTGCAGGCAGCTCGATATGCGATCGTGGTGGCGCCCAGCTTCGGCGGGCGATCGGCACCGACAGCGTGCCCGGCGAGAGACTCGTGCTCGTGGCTGCTGTACTCCGCCACTGCTGACCCGCCGCCGGCGCCGAGCAGCGTGCCACCGGCAACCAAACCGGAGCTGCGAAGAAAGGCGCGGCGATCCACACCAAAATCTTATCTTGACTTAACTCGGCAACGATCGATGTCTCAGGTGGTCGTTACCCAATCGGGAGGTGACGCAGGACGACCTAGAGCCAGCCGTTGCGCTTGAACGACCGGTACAGGCCGACGCACACCAGGAGCACGAGCCCGACCACCAGCGGGTATCCGTAGCGCCAGTGCAGCTCCGGCATGTGATCGAAGTTCATGCCGTAGATGCCGGCGACCATGGTCGGCACTGCGGCGATCGCGACCCAGGCCGAGATCTTTCGCATGTCTTCGTTCTGGCCGACCGACACCTGAGCCAGATTGGCGGAAACGAGCGTGTTCAGCAGGTCGTCGAACGACGCCACCTGCTCAACGACTTGCGATACGTGATCGTCGACATCGCGGAAGTACTCGCGGATGTCCTCAGCAACGAGGCGAAGGGGGCGATCGGCCAACAGGCGCAACGGCACGGACAGGGGACCCGCGGAGCGGCGCAATGCCAGCACCTCACGCTTGAGGACGTACATGCGATTGCTGTCCGTCGCCCGGTTCGCGCCCTCGAAGACCGACGTCTCGAGCTCGTCGATGTCTTCCTGAAGTGCCGCGGTCACGGCGAGATAGCCGTCGACGGCTCGGTCGAGGATCGCGTGGAGGACCACCGATGGCCCGTGCGTGAGCAATTCGCGGTCGGCTTCGAGGCGTTTGCGGACGACACGGAGGCTGCCGTGCTCGCCGTGACGAACCGTGATCACGTAGTTGGCGCCGAGGAAGACCATGACCTCGCCGGTGTCGACGACCTCACCCGAACCGTGCGGTTGCGTGTCGTCGTAATGCACGGTCTTCACGACCGCGAACAGCATGTCGTCGTACTGATCCAGCTTCGGCCGCTGGTGCGCCTGCACGGCGTCCTCAACCGCCAGGGGGTGCAAGCCGAGGTGAGACGCGATGCCGGCGAGCTGCCGCTCGCTCGGCTCGTGCAGGCCGATCCAGACGAAGCCTGATCGGTGCCGCAGGACATCGTCGTGTGCTTCCTGCCAGGTCGGATCGCCTGACACGCGCCTGCCGTCGCGGTATACGGCGCAGTCGACGATGGCAGTGCTTCGGTCGACCTCAGGAATCCAGGGCACGCGGGCCTTACGACCTTGGCGTAGCACGCCAGGCCGAGAGAATCGCGGACGCGGAACGGTGGCCATCGGGACACATTCTCCCCCGTCGCGCCGCAGATCGCGGCAGGATGCGATCAAGATGGCGTCCGGACCCGGCGGAGAGGGAGTGTGAACGTGCAGTTCGGTCGGTATTACGAAGAGTTCGAGGTTGGTGCCGTGTACAAGCACTGGCCGGGCAAGACCGTGACGGAGTACGACGACCACCTGTTCTGCCTGCTGACCATGAACCACCACCCGCTGCACCTGGACGCAAACTATGCCGAGAAGGCAACTGATTTCGGCAGGAACGTGGTCGTGGGCAACTACGTGTATTCGCTGCTGCTCGGCATGTCCGTGCCGGACGTTAGTGGCAAGGCGATCGCGAACCTCGAGGTCGAGTCGCTGCGCCACATCGCACCGACCTTCCACGGAGACACGATCTACGGCGAGACGACCGTGCTGGACAAGACCCCGTCGAGGTCGAAGTCCGACCGTGGCGTGGTCCAGGTCGAGACGGTCGGCTACAACCAGGACGGCACGGTGGTATGCGTCTTCCGGCGCAAGGTGATGGTGCCGACCCGCGAGTACATCGACGCGCGCGGCGGTGAGCAACCCGGCAGACCTGAGCCGGCTGCACGCGCCTGACGTGGTCCGCCTAACCGGATGCTGGTCGACCGGCCAACGCAGAGCGTCGGCACGGGCTATGGGAGGGCGGCAATGACCTTGTCGACGACACTGAGCGCCTGACGAAGCTCCTCCTCGCCGACCTCGTCGCCCACCCGGTTCGCCCACGCGTGCTGAGCCGCGCCCAACGACTCGATGGCGGCCCACCCAGCCGCCGTCGGCGCAACGAGGCTGGCCCGGCGATGAGCGGGATTGGGTCGGTACTCGGTCAGCCCCCGCTCGGCCAGCACGTCGGCGATGCGCTGGACGCTCTGCCGGGCAAGGCCCATATCGCGGGCGATACCGGCAACGGTCAGCGGTCCCTCGAGCACCGCGCCGAGTACCTGCCACCAGGCTGCCGTCAGCCCGAGCGGCCGGGCGATCGACTCGGCGACCTGCAGGAACAGTCCGTTGAGCCGGAACGTCTTGAGCACCAGCTCCGTCAACGCATCGCCAGCCGGCGTGCGGTCCGGGGCGATCACGCTGCCGCGAGCACGGCGAACGCGCTGGCGTCGCTGTCGTGGTAGAGCCGGTACCAGGCGTCGAGGACATCGCTGGTGTACAAGCCGAGCTTGGCGAAGATGTGCCGCGCGAAGTCGATCGGGTCGGTACCGCCGGCAGTGATCAGCCCGCGGTCGGTGACCGCCGGCTCTTCGCGATAGCGGTTACTCCCGTGGTAGCCGCTGGCCTGCTCCAGGTACATGGCTGCGCTGCTCGTGTGGTCGTACTCGTCGAGCAGACCGGCGCGCGCGAGGCCGAGCGTCGCACCGCATATCGCGGCGACCGGCGTCCGTGCCCGCAGGAACCGAGCCGCCTGCTCGACGAACACCGCGTTGCCGCCTGCGTCCCAGATGAGGCCGCCGGGCAGGATGAGCATGGCGCTCGAACCCGGCTCGAGCTCGGCAAGCGTGAGGTCCGGCACGATCCGCATGCCGCCCATGGTCGTGATCGGCTCGCGGGTCACGGCGACCGTCTGCACCCGGAAACGCCTAGGCGAGCGTTGCCACATGGGGTTGTTGATCCGGGAGATCGCGTAACCGGGTTCCCAGTCGGCCATCGTGTCGTAGACCGCCAAGTGCACTGTCTCGATGCCGTTCATTTGCGGCTCCTCCCATCAGTGACAGCAGCCTGTCATATTGACAGCACGCTGTCAATATGGAAACAGGCGCCATGCGGTCAGCGCAGCGAGCAGTCCCGGTACGAGGTCGAGCGAGCCGAGTTCGGTGGCGGTAACCCACCGGGCGTCCGCGGCGTCGTCGCCAGCCCGCAGGGCCCCGCCAATGACCGAACAGACGAAGTCGTCGATCTCGTAGATGACGCCGCCCGGTCCGCCGCGCTCGACACGTCCGGCATGGCGCTCGACATGGACGTGCAGCCCCGTTTCCTCGGCGACCTCGCGTACGCACGCCGTCGCCGGCGGCTCGCCCGGCTCGCACCGTCCGCCAGGAATCGACCACAGGCCAGGCGCGGGCGGCGTGCCTCTCTGAATCACGAGCAATCGTCTGGCATCGTCAAACACAATTCCGCCGGCGCAGGGCACACATTTAGGTCGCACGGAGTTAGTCTCTAGCTACGCTGGATGCACGGCGGGGCTGAGGCAACGTCGCCCTCGCCGCCGGTACGACCGCACGAACGACAGGATCTGGGTGCCGATGGAAGCGAGGCCGGCGTGGACACCAAGAAACTGATCGGTGTCGCACTGGGCGTGTTCGTCATTTTCTTCATCGTGACGCAACCGAGTCAGGCGGCCGACATCACACACAACATCTGGCACGGAACCGTCAACGTCGCCCACGGCGTAGCGGACTTCGTCGACAAGCTGTAGCTCGATGAGCGGTGGGCCCAAGGTCCAGCGGTACCTGCTGCCCAGCGAGACCCGGGTGTTCGTGGTACGGCGGCACTGGATCTCGTTCGCGCCGTCGGTGCTGCTGTTCTTCGCGTTCCTCGCGGGCGGGTTGCTGGCCGTGTTCTTGTTCAGGAACACCCAGCTGCCCGAGACCGTGGCTGTCTGTTTCATCGTGTTCAGTGTCCTGTGGCTCGGCTGGATAATCGGCGACTGGTATTTCGAGGAGATCATCGTCACCAACCGCCGAGTCCTGTTGATCAGCGGCATCCTCACTCGCAAGGTAGCGATCATGCCCCTGATCAAGGTGACCGACCTGACCTTCGAGCAGACCCTGTGGGGCCGGATACTGCATTACGGCACGTTCATCGTGGAATCGGCCGGTCAGGATCAGGCGCTTTCCCGGATCGACTACCTGGCCCATCCGCTGCAGCGCTACCGCGAGGTGTCCGCGCTGTTGTTCGGCACCAGTCTCCCTCCCGATCCGGAGGATCTGGGGGCCCGGCACGACACGGCGCCCATCCCAGCCGTGCCCCCACGTAAGGAGAGCTGAGCGCACGCGCCGAGCGCCAGGGGACTTGCCCGCGCCCGTACGCTCGCGGCGTGACGATCGACCTGCATACCCACTCGACCGCATCCGATGGGACGGACCGTCCAGCCGAGCTGATGGCCAACGCCGCAACCGCGGGACTCGAGATCGTGGCGATCACCGACCACGACACGACCGGCGGCTGGGACGAGGCGGAGGCCGCATTACCCGACGGGCTGACCCTCATACCGGGCGCGGAGTTCTCGTGCGCTCACATCGACGACGACGGCCGGCGGATCAGCCTGCACCTGCTCGGTTACCTATTCGATCCCGATCACGACGGGTTGCGCGCCGAGCGTGCCCGGCTGCGAGTCAGTCGGCTCGGCCGCGGGCGGGCGATCGTCGACAACCTCGTCGCCGACGGTGTGGCGGTCACCTGGAACCGGGTCGTCGAAGTCGCACGTGGCGGCGCGGTCGGGCGTCCGCATATCGCGCGCGTGCTCGTCGAGAACGGCGTCGTCGGCGATGTGGACGAAGCGTTTCGCGAGTTGCTGTCGACATCGTCGAAGTACTACGTGCCGAAGGCCGACGGGGACGTGTTCGCCGCCATCCGGCTCGTGCACGAGGCGGGTGGCGTGAGCGTGTTCGCCCATCCGCTTGCCCGGCGTCGTGGCGCTGTCGTCGGCGACGATGTGATCGCCGAGATGGCGCGCGCTGGGCTGGACGGCATCGAGGTCGGCCATCCCGATCACGCGGCCGACGATCAGGTTCACCTCGCCGGATTGGCCGGCGAATTGGGATTGATCGCCACCGGATCGTCGGACTATCACGGCGCGAACAAGGCGACCGCGCTGGGCGCGTTCACGACCGATCGGGTCGCCTACGACGCGCTGTTCGACCGGCCGACGGCCCGCCGACCCGTCTCGCAGCGAGCGGCCGGCGACGCACTACCGTGACGGCATGAGCGTCGAAGGCGACAGCGAGTGAGCATCGCAGCGAGCGCCAGCGAGCGAGGAGCGGAGCGAGCGCGGAGCCGAGCAATGAGCATCGAAGGCGACAGCGCGTGAGCATCGCAGCGACCGCGCCGGCAAGCACTCGAAGCTGGGTGCGGTGCGGAGCCGAGCAATGAGCACGGCCCCCCGGATTCTGCTCGCCGCCGCCTGGCTGGGCATGCTCGCTGTCTCGATGCCGGCGTCTGCAACGCCCCCGATCGACACCGCCGAGGCCGCACTGCAGACGGCCAACCTGTACGTCGATCCGCAGGTAGCAAAGGGCATCAAGATCGACCGCAACAAGCTCGTGAGCGACACACCGGCCGGAGTCAAGATCGCGGTCCTGCCTGAGAGTGCGGGTTCGCCGACCGCTCTGGCCGGCGAGATCGGTAGGGCTCTTGACCCGTCCGGGAAGGGGCTGACTGTCGGCGTGCTCACCGCCAACGCGGGCAACTACGCGTTCGATGCCGGCTCCTCCGCGTACTGCGTCGGCTATGCCGGGGAGAAAGCCAGAGCGGTGCTCAACGCGAACGTTGACCAGCTGGATGCCACCGACGACGTCACTCCGCTTCTCGACGACTTCGCGCAGAGCTTCGCGGACGCGCGGCGGCGCGGCACGAGTGCGTGTGGTTCGACGGCGGGCGGCGCGGCAGCGAGCCCGAAGAAGTCCGACAACGGAAGCGGCGCCTGGCCGTGGATCATCGGGATCGGTGTGGTCGGCGCCGGTGGCATCGGCGGGTTGGCGTGGTACCGCCGGCGACAGAAGAAGCGCGAGCTGGACCTCGCGCGAGCCAAGGTCATGCCGTACTACGACCGGCTGGCGAGCGAAGTGAGCAGCCTCGACCCGAAGGACGACGACACGGCGCTGCAGGCGATCGCCGACGCGTCCGAGCGATTCGACGCGGCCGGCTCGCAGCTCGCGACGGCCGACTCGGTCGACAAGTTCGCCCAGGTGCGGCGCACGACGCTCGAGGGCCTGCATGCGGCGGTCACCGCGCGCAAGGCCCTGGGCCTCGACCCCGGCCCGGAGCTCCCGCCGATCGACGCCCCGCGCGGCGAGCAGCTCGCCGAGGCGCGCGAGGTCACCGTCCAGGGCAAGGCGTACCAGGGCTACCCGGACTACACGCCCGGCGCGCCGTACTACTACGGAGGCGGCTACGGCGTCCCGGGCGGCTGGTATGCGACGCCGTTCTGGGAGACGTTGCTGATCGGCAGCGTCCTGACCGGCGGGCTGGGCGGCTGGGGCGGGGGCGGGTTCGGCTCGGGCTACGACAGCGGCTACCAGACCGGCTACGACGCGGGGCAGGGCGCGGCGGACGACCAGGGCGCCGGCGACGCCGGGGCCGACTGGGGAAGTGGCGACGTCGGGGCGGACTGGGGAAGTGGCGACGTCGGCGGTGACTGGGGCGGCGGCGACTCCGGTGGTGGCGGCGACTCCGGCGGTAGCGGGTAACCGGTGGCCGAAGCCGAGCAGCTTTCCCTCGGCGCGATGCCGCGTCGGCTCTTCGCGTGCACGCCGTCGCGGCTCGCCGCGTTCGACTGCCCGCGGCGTTATCGCATGACCTATCTCGACCGCCCGCAGCTGCCGCGCGGCAAGCCATGGGCACACAACACGCTGGGCGCCGTCGTGCACCTCGCGTTGCACCGGTGGTGGCAGCTGGCCAGGCGCCATCGCACGCCGGCCAACGGCGGGCTGCTCGTCGAGCGGAACTGGCAGTCCGACGGATTCCGGGACGAGGCGCAGTCGGCCGACTGGCGCGGGACGGCGCGGACCTGGGTCGAGGGCTACCTGGCCGAGACGGACGCGGACGCCGAGCCAGTGGGCGTCGAGCGAACGGTCGCCACCACGACGAGCCGGCTTGCCGTCTCCGGCCGGGTGGATCGTATCGACGACCGCGACGGCGACCTGGTGATCGTCGACTACAAGACCGGCCGCAGGCCGCTCACGCCCGACGACGCCCGTAGCTCACTTGCGCTGGCGCTCTATGCCCTCGGTGCGCGCCGCACCCTCCGCCGCGACTGCACGCGCGTCGAGCTGCACCATGTGCCGACGGGAGACGTGGTCGCCTGGGAGCACACCGACGAGTCGCTACAGCGGCACGTGTCGCGCGCGGAGGCGACGGCCGACGACATCGTGGCCGCGACGGACACCCTGGCCTCGGGCGCACATGTCGACGACGTCTTCCCGCCTGCGCCTGCGCCGTCGTGCTCGTGGTGCGACTTTCGGCGCCACTGCCCCGAAGGCCAAGCGGCCTCGCCCGATCTCGATGCTTGGGCAGGCCTCGCGCAGTCGGCTAAGGACGTCAGCTGATCCGGACCATGCCGACCTGGCTCAGCGCGAAGGCTTCCTTGGTGCTCTCCATCATCTCGGCGCTACCGCACATCGGCTCGACCGACGTCATCAGGAACACCGGGTAGTCGCCGGACCGCGGTGGGGTGAACCGGGCGCCCAGCGTCGTCAGATCCGCCGTCGCCGTCGAAGGGACCTCGTTCGCCTGCCGTAGCACGGCGGTCGCGGGAAGGTCCGCCGAGTCAGGGTCGTCGGTGCTGCCCGGGACGCCGACGAGCAGCCGCTGCCCTGTGCTGCCAACGGTGAAGTCGGGACGCACGTACGTGATGGTCATTGCGTGGCCGTGCCGTCCGGCCCCGAGAACCCAGCTGTTGGTCGCACTCGACGACGCCGCGATCGACTGCGAGCCGCCCATCAGCCCGGCGGCAGCCAGAATCCCTGCCGCGCAGACGACACTGATCTTGGACATGCGCGCACTCCTGACCTGAGGCGATGCATTCATCAGACGCCACGGCGCGGCCCGGCGCAAGGTTCAGCCGGCGGCGCGCCGCATTGCCGCGCGGTAATGCGGGCCGTGCCGCCACCGGACGGGCAGCGCGGCTACGACCGGCCGCAGCGTGCGCAGTCCGGCCGTGGTCGCGAGGTCGCTGCCGGGCATCGGCGGCAAGCGGTACATTCGCCGCGCCCAGTCTGGCAGCAGGCCGACCGCGAGCGCGCACAACGCGGTCCACCCGACGCGCGCGGGGACAGCCCACCGAGCACCGACCGGCAAGGACGGTGCAATGACGTAGCGCGCCGCCTCGCGTGCCTCGGCGGTCAGCCGCAGCGCAGGACGCATCGCGTCGAAGTACCCGGCGAGCTCGGCCGTCGAGTGCGGGGCGAGCTCGTCCGGGACGCCGACCAGCCTGGCGGCTCGCACCTGCTCGACGACGTAGCGGTCGGCGTCGCTGTCGGACAGCCGCACGCCGGTGTGCCGGGCGGCGGCGAGGAACGAGTCGACCTCGCAGGCGTGCACCCAGGCGAGCTGCGCCGGATCGGTGATGCCCAGCCGGCGGTGCACGTCGCGGACCCGAGCGGCTGCGGCATCGACCTCGACCGTCGTGCCGAAACTCACTGTCGCGACGTAGACGACGGTGCGGCGCAGGCGATCCCACGGATCGTCCTGGAACGAGGACCGCGCGTACAGCAGCCGCATCGCCTCGGGGTGCAGCGCCTGCAGAAGCAACGCGCGAAGGCCGCCCACCATCGTGAGCGGCTCGCCGTGTACCCGCCAGGTCACGCTGCCCGGGCCGAAATAGCCGAGGTCGCCGGCGGGTGGCTCGGTCACGTCGATTGCCAGAACGCGATCAGCGCCTCGACCGTGCCGGCCGGGTCGTCGATCGCGGGGGAGTGCGCAGCCGGGATCTCGATCGACGGGGCGCCGAGCCGCTTGGCCATCTGCGCCTGAACGTCCGGCGTCCACGCGTCGTCGTCCGTGCCGTAGACGACGAGCAGCGGCAGACCCGTCGCGATCAGCGCGTCGACCCGGTCGGGCTCGTTGACCAGGGCGTCGGCCATGCCGAGCAGCATGGGGGGATCGCCGGCCAGGAACCGGTGCCGCAGGAAGTCCGACAGCTCGGCGGGACGAGCGACGTAGCCGGGCTCGGACTGCTCGAGTGCCTGCATCGCGTCGTAGACCGCCGCGATGCCGTGTGTCATGAGGACGGGGCGCAGCAGGTCCATCCGGGCGCGGCGGCCACCGTCGAGGCCGGCAGGGCCGGACGACATCAGGGTCAGCGACGCGAACGCGGCGGGGTGGCCGATCGCCGCCGCCCGGCTGACCAGCCCACCGAACGAGTGGCCGAGCAGGTGGACTCGATCACCGAGTTGCGCCGCGACGGCATGCACGACGGTGCCGAGCGCATCGACCGTGTACGCCGCCACGTCGCCGCGGCCGGGCGACTCGTACTGCCCGGGCAGGTCGATCGCCGTGACCCGGTAGCCGGCGTCGGCGAGCGGATCCAGGATCGGCCCGAAGTCCTCCTTGCTGCCGGTGAAGCCCGGGACGAGCAGGGCGGGGCATCCATCAGCCGGGCCGGCCTGCAGCCCGGCGATCGGGCCACCCGGCAGATCGAGCGTGACCCGGTCCGCCGAACCCGTCGTGAGCTGTGAGCTCACTGGTGCACCTCCACGAGAGGGCTCGACGCGCGATGAGCGCTCGCGCGAAGAGCGGCCTCGCCGCGCCGCAGGCGTCGCGCACCGCCAGGTGCGCCCGCGGGGCACGGTGTATCAGCGCGAGCGCTCATCGGTAGGCCCGGGTGAACGATCCGGCGACGAGGAAGCCGGCGCCCATCGCGAACACGCGACTGCCGGCCGGCGGTGCGTCCACCGCGTACTGCGCGGTGACCGCTCCGGTCGTGCCGTCGAGGGCCGCGACACCCGTCGAGGTCGGCACGAAGATCGCGGCGCCGTCCAGGTCTGGGTTCGGGCCGGGGCTGTCGGAGGTCACGGTCGGCAGACTGTCAGCCGGAGCGGACCACAGCTGCGCACCGGAGCTGTCGATCGCGTATGCGGTGCCGCCGATCCAGACCAACTCGCCCTGCCCGGCGATCAGCGACCGAGCCGGTCCGGTACCGCTGGGCGCCGGGCTCAGTGCCTGCCGCGAGGTGACCTTGCCCTTGTCGGTGTCGTACAGGACGAGCTCGTGCGTCGAAGGATCGATCGCGCCGACGAAGGAATCCGCGGCAACGGGGATCCCGCCGTTGTCGTTGAGTTGCCATTTGATCGGCTTGGGGTCCTTGGAGTCGGTGCCGGCCGTGGGATGGCGCAACACCAGGTGGTCGCCGTCGGTGCAGTGCTGGCTGATCAGCACGCCGCTGTTGCCCGGGACGGCGGATGTCATGGCACACCCGGCGGGTGGCGCGTACGTCCAGTTGTCGGAGCCGCATGCCGAGCTGGCGTCGGCGTTGCACTCCGACGTCGAGACCTGGATCGCGTACAGCGCGCTCTGCGTCATCACGTAGATCGAGTCGTTGCCCGGGATCATCAGCGGGCGCCCGTTGATCGGCAGGCCGTTCTCGTCGAGCGTGCGCTCCCAGTCTCGCTTGCCCGTCGCGGTGTCGAGCGTGGTGACCTGGTCGCAGTTGCGACCGTTGCGGTAGATGGCGATGGCCCTGCCCTGCTGCTGCGCGACCTCGCAGACGTCGCGATCCGTGCGCGTGTACGTCCAGCGCGCCTCGCCGGTCAGTGCGTCGCGTCCGGTGACCGTGTGCTGGGAGTAGGTGACCACGGTGCCGCCGACGAACGGTGCGCCGACCGCGGTGGCGTCCGCGCTCTGCCAGCGGATCGCCGGCTGCGCGACCGGACTCGCCAGCGGCACGGACGGCGCCGGCCCGCTGGCAGTGCGCAGATGTACGTGGGTGATCTCGCCGCTGCGCCAGACCACCAGAGCCACCACGACGGCGGCCGCCACGACCAGCGCGATGACGGCGGCGTACCAGGCGCGCAGCCGCCGCACGGACGCACGGTGCCGCGCGAGAGCGGCGACCGCCGGATCGGGCGCCTCGCCCCGCTCGAGCTGCTCGTCGACTGTCACAGAGCGATCCTCGCGCATGCGCGCGTGGCTACTCGGCGGCGGGGCCGGAAGATCCGCCGCGACGGCGTCGCCGTACGCGCGGCGCGCGCGGCGCGTCGCTATCGACGGTCGGCGTGTTGCCGTCCTGGATCGGTTTGCCGGCGCGGGTGCGGGTCCGCGCGCGGTTGCCGCGCGGCCGCTCGGCTTGCTCCTTCGGCCGGCGTTCCGGACGCTGCGGTGTGCGCCGTTCGGTTCGAGCGCGCCGTCCGCCGAGATCCTCGATCTCCTCGGCGGCGAGACCGGCCCGGGTGCGGTCGGCACGAGGGAGGGTCGGTCCGGCCTCGGCTGGGATGTCGAGTTCGAGGAACAGGTGCTCAGACGTCGAGTACGTCTCGGGCGGCTCGTGGAACGGCAGGCCCAGTGCGTCGCAGATGAGCTTCCAGCGCGGGACGTCGTCCCAGTCGACGAGGGTGATCGCCGTGCCGGATGCGCCCGCGCGCGCAGTGCGTCCGATGCGGTGCACGTAGTTCTTCTCGTCCTCGGGAGCCTGGTAGTTGATCACGTGCGTGACGCCCTCGACGTCGAGGCCGCGGGCGGCCACGTCAGTAGCCACGAGCACGTCCACCTTGCCCGAGCGGAACGCCCGCAACGCCTGCTCGCGCGCACCCTGCCCGAGGTCGCCGTGCACCGCCGCCGCCGCGAAGCCGCGTTCGAGCAGATCGTCGGCGATCTTCGCCGTCGTTCGCTTCGTCCGCGCGAAGATCATCGTCAGTCCGCGGCCACGCGCCTGCAGCACGCGGGCGAGCAGCTCGGTCTTGTCCATCGCATGCGCGCGGTAGGCGAACTGGTCGACGTGCTCGATCGCCGGCGTGTTGTCTTCGCGGTGCTCGGCGCGGATCTGGGTCGGCTGGTCGAGGAACTTGCGGGCGAGCGCGACGATCGGGCCTGGCATGGTCGCCGAGAAGAGCATCGTCTGGCGCTTGTCCGGCACCATCGCCAGTAGCTTCTCGATGTCGGGCAGGAAGCCGAGGTCGAGCATCTCGTCGGCCTCGTCGAGCACCAGGATGCGTACCGAGCCGAGCTTGAGGTGCCCCTGCTGGACGAGGTCGAGCAGGCGTCCCGGCGTGCCGACGACGAGGTCGACCCCGCGCCTGAGGCTGGCGATCTGCGGCTCGTAGGCGCGGCCGCCGTAGATCGTCAGCACCCGCACGCCGAGCTTGCTGCCTGCGGCTGCGATGTCTCCGGCGACCTGCACGGCAAGTTCGCGGGTCGGCGCAACGACGAGGGCCTGCGGCGGTGCGCCCTTGCCGCCGGGTAGTTCGAGCTGGTTGAGCAGTGGCACCCCGAAGCCCAGCGTCTTGCCGGTGCCGGTGCGCGCCTGCCCGATCAGGTCGTTGCCGCCGAGGGCGATCGGCAGCGTGAGTTCCTGGATCGCGAACGTGCGCGTGATGCCCACCGCCTCCAGCGCCTCGACGATCTCGGGCCGGATCGCGAAGTCGGAGAATGCCGGGCTCTGCGGGCTGACTGGGGCTCGGGCGGCGAGCGGGGTGATCTGCTCGGCCATGCCGCCGAGGGCTTCGGGGCTGTCGGATCCGTCGAGCGTGGTGGATCCGGTTGCTGGTGTCTCGGTCATGAACGTCCTTGAAGGTCGTGCGCCGACCTGCCCGAGAACGTCCGACGAGACTAGGTCGGAGAGCCTGCGAGACGGTGCGCTCGCGGCGGGAGCGGTCAACGCGGAGATACGGACTGTTCCGGTAGCCGGGACGGTCCGTGACCGAGTCTAGCCGCTCAGGACCCGATACCCTGCCGCCGTGCCTGATGACGTTGCGATCATCGACCTGCTCGGCGCGCTGGCGTACGGCGAGTTGTCCGCATTCGATCGCCTCGCCGAGGATGCGCGGATGGCCCCGTCGCTGTCCGGTCGCGCTGCGCTGGCGGAGATGGCGGCCGTCGAGATCGGCCACTACCGGCGCCTGGCCGAGCGGCTCACAATGCTCGGCGTGACGCCCGAGGAGGCGATGGCGCCGTTCGCTCCCGCGCTCGACGGCTTCCACTCCATGACGGTCCCGTCCGACTGGCTCGAGGGCCTGGTGAAGGCGTACGTCGGCGACGGGCTCGCTGCGGATTTCTACCGCGAGGTCGCCGACTTCGTCGACCCGGCCACCCGCGAGTTGATGCTCGACGTGCTCGCCGACACCGGCAGCGCGGCGTTCGTCGTGCGTGAGGTGCGCGCCGCCATCGCGTCCCAGCCGGCACTTGCCGGGCGGCTCGCGCTGTGGGGGCGGCGGCTCGTCGGCGAGGCGATCAGCCAGACCCAGCACGTGCTCGCCGAGCACGACTCGCTCGCCGAACTGCTCGTCGAGGGCACCGGCGACCTGACCGGCATAGCCGCGTTGATCCGGCGGATCACCGACAAGCACGCCGAGCGCATGGCGACCCTCGGGCTGCAGGGCTGAGCCGTGAGCTTGTCGTTACACAGCCGGTCCGACCCTTTACGCTTGGTGCCAATTCAGGGTCGCGTCGCGGGAGGGCCGTCGCATGCCGGAGCCATTCGTACGAGCTGACATCTGGACGCTCGCCGAGGACGACCCGATCGTCGTGGCGTACGCCGACGCGGTTGCCGCAATGCAGGCCAAGCCACCGGACGACCC
Organism: Jatrophihabitantaceae bacterium; assembly: GCA_036506855.1. Taxonomy (GTDB): domain Bacteria; phylum Actinomycetota; class Actinomycetes; order Mycobacteriales; family Jatrophihabitantaceae; genus DASXRA01. Next base: position 3,584 of record DASXRA010000240.1, on the reverse strand, counting down.
GTCCAGCTGGGCGTACCAGGCGGCGATACACGGCTCGCACGTCGAAGCACCGCTGCCCGAGTGGAACCAGTGCCGCCACGGCACCTGGTTCATCACGTCGTGGCACCGCATGTACCTGTATTTCTTCGAGCGGATCGTGCGCGCCCAGGTGATCGCGAACGGTGGCCCGCCGACCTGGGCGCTGCCGTACTGGAACTACGACGGCGGCGGCGAGAACGCCCTGCCGCTCGGGTTCCGCGAGCCAAGCAGGCCCGGTGGCGCCGCGAACCCGCTGTTCGTCGCCGACCGCAACCCCGGCATCAACGCCGGCGCCGGGCTGCCGCCGTCGATCACGTCACCCGGGTTCGCGCTCGGCCGGCCGTCCTACACCGGCAGCAGCGAGTTCGGCGGCGGCGAGACGTCACCGCTCGGACAGTTCTGGAGCCAGACGGGGCGCCTCGAGCAGACACCCCACAACGACGTGCACGTCACGATCGGTGGGCTGATGGGCCACCCGGACACGGCCGCGCAGGACCCGATCTTCTGGCTGCACCACGCGAACATCGACCGCCTGTGGTGGCTCTGGCAGCAAGATCACGCCGACCCGTCCGATTCGGCGTGGACGAAGCAGGCGTTCGGATTCATGGACGCCGGCGGCGTTCCCGCGTCGCTGACCGGCGCCGATGTCGAGGACACTGTCAAGCAGCTCGACTACACCTACGACACCGGAGTCAGCGCCGTGCCGGAACCGCCGCGTGGGCAAGAGCCGCCGACCGAGTGGCCGCACCCGTGGCCCGAGCGCGCGGGCGTGCCGCAGTTCGCCGCGGCTGGCAACCCGCGCCGCCAACCTGTGCGCCACCTGGTCGGCGCGAGCGACGCGCCGGTGCGCCTGGTCGGCGAGACGGCTCGGGTGCCGGTCACGATCGACGAACGCGTCACCTCGTCGCTGCGCGCCGACGCGCACGTGGGTCAGCAGCATCACCGCGCGTTCCTCGACGTCGATGACATCGAGGCCGACCGCAACCCCGGCACGGTCTACGGCGTGTACGTCAACCTCCCCGACGATCCGACGGACGAGGATCTCGCTGCGCACCACGTCGGCAACGTCTCGCTGTTCGGCGTCGAGCGGGCGCGCAACCCGCGCGGCGACGAGCACGCACACGGGCTGCACGTCTCGATGGAGATCACCGAGCTACTCGATCGCCTGGCCGCCGAAGGCAAGTGGCAGGACGGTGGCCGCCTCGACACGACGTTCCGGCCGATCACGCTCGAGCCGCCTCGCGGTCGCGACGACCTTGCCGCTGCCGATCTGCGTGCGATGCGGGCGACGGCACATCCTGACGTGCCGGTGACCATCGGCCGCGTCAGCGTGCACTTCGCCTGATGACGGCCGCGCTGGTCCCGCGGCTTGACGTTCGGCAACTGCTGCTGCGGCGTCCCGAGCTCGGGGCGTCCGTGGTGGTGCTTGGCGCGTGGGTGGCGTTGCTCGCGTTCGCGGCGCAGGGCGGGCACCGGCATGTGTCCGCCGGCCTGCCTTATTGGACGTTGATGACCGTGGCGACGATGGGCCCGGCCGCGCTCGCCGGCATAAGGCACACCGGCCTGAACAGCCTGCGCTGGCGGCGCCGGCGTGCAATGGCCGAGTTCGCGGCGGCATACCTCGCGGTATGGCTTGCGTTCGGCGCGCTGGCGCTGATCGTGGCGGCGCTCGTGCCGGCCGCGCCTGGATCGGCTGCCTTCGCGATCGTGCTCGCCGGTGCCGCTGCATGGCAGCTCAGCCCGCTGAAAAGACGTTGGCTGCGCGACTGCCATCGCAGCGTGCCGCTGCCACCCCGCGGCTGGGTTGCCGAAAGGGCTGCGCTGCAATTCGGGCTGCGCAATGGCGCCGCCTGCCTCGGGTCGTGCTGGTGCCTGATGGTGGTCATCGTGGTGGCGTCCGGCCTGCTGTGGACCGTGCTGGTCGCCGGGTTCGTGACGGCCGAGAAACTGCTGCAGCAGCCGCGGCGGGCGACGAGGTTCGGCGCGGCGGTGCTTGCGGTAGCAGCGGCCGGAGCGGCCGTCGCAGCGCTGGCGTAGGCCGCCTGGGCCGGCGCTCAGCCGGCGACGAAGCCGACTCGTCGCACGTCGGCCTGGGCGATCTCGACGTAGGCGACGAGGTTGGCGGGCACGATCACCTTGCGGCCCTTCTCGTCGCTGAGCGACAGGTTGCCGTCGACGCTCTTCAGCGCAGTCGCCACGGCGGCCTCGACCTCGTCCTGGGACTGCGCGCTCTCCAGCACGATCTCGCGCGGTGTGTGCAGCACACCGATCTTGACCTCCACGCGGACCTCCCGGTGCGACATCGACTCGAACTGCGTCAACGCTAGTCGAGGCATTCGCCGCGCGCCGTGTGGGTAGCTGCGCCCAGAGCGAACGTGCCGCTCACCCCGCGGGCTCGTCCTGCCGCGGGAAGTGCGAGATCCCACGCCAGAGCAGCGCTTCGAGCAGTTGGACGGCGTCGGCGTGCGGGACGGGCCGCTCGTTGTCGAGCCACCACCGGGCGGCGACCTGGGCGCCACCGCTCAGCGTCATTGCCAGCAGTTCGGCCCGGGCGCGGTCGAGGCCGGTATCGCCGGCGACGGTATCGGCCACGGCGCGCATGATCTCGCTGGTGCTGCGCTCGACGCGGTCGCGGACCGCGGGTTCGTTGCCGAGATCGGTCTCGAAGATCAGCCGGAATGCGCCGGGCGCGCTGCGTGCCGTGCCGTCGACGAAGTCGAAATAGGCGCTCAGGACGCCGTGTACGCGTTCCTGGTTGTCGTCGGTGCGCGCGAGCGCTTCCTTGATCGCACTGCTGAGCGCCTCGGTCTGCTCGTCGATCAGCGCCAGGTAGAGGTCGAGCTTGCCCGGGAAGTGCTGGTACAGCACCGGCTTCGACACGCCGGCCCGCTCGGCGATGTCGTCCATGGCCGCGGCGTGGTAGCCGTTGGCGACGAACACCTCCTGCGCTGCTGCCAGCAACTGCCGTCGGCGCGCCGACCGGGGCATCCTGCTGCCACGGGCTGCGTCGACGGTGTCCGGCATGCGAAAAGTCCCTTTCTGGTTAGGCGAATGCTAGTCGGTGGCCGCTTCGGGCAGGCGCACGCGCGCGGAATCGTCCAGCACACCGGCGAAGCGGTCGCCGTCCTTGTCCACGCGTGCCAGCACGTCCGGAGCGGTGAACGTGAGCGGCGGGCCTGACGCGACCTCTGCCCAGTCCAGCGGCGTCGACACTGTCGGACGGGGACGGGCCCGAAGCGAGTACGGCGCCACCGTCGTCTTCGCGGCGTTGTTCTGGCTCCAGTCGACGAACACCTTCCCGTGGCGCAGGTTCTTCGCCATCTTCGACACGACCAGCTTCGGATGCTCGGCCTCGAGCCGCTGCGCGACGGCCTGCGCATACTTCGAGGTCGCCCCGCCGTCGTCGACCGTGATCGGCGCGGTGACCTGCATGCCCTTCGAGCCGGACGTCTTGGCGACCGGCGCCAACCCGTCGTCGTCGAGCACGTCGCGCAGCCACATCGCGACCTCGCAGCACTGCGTGATGTCGGCCGGAGCACCGGGGTCGAGATCGAAGACGATCTCGT
>DASXRA010000239.1:0-11120 GCA_036506855.1 Jatrophihabitantaceae bacterium | reverse complement strand
GGTTCGCGGTGAGCGACACGGTGATTGCGTTGCCGCTCGGCGCGTGGAATCTGCCCCGGGCGCCCAGGTGGTACTTGACGTCACCGGAGCCCTGCGCGGTGCTCGGGTCGATGTTGCCCTCGAACTCGTTGAAGATCTTCGCGTACGGCTTGCCGACGATGTTGGCGAGCACGTTGAGGCGTCCGCGATGCGGCATGCCGATGACCGCCTCGTCCAGACCCTGGTCGGCGGCCTGCGCCAGCACGGCGTCGAGCAGCGCGATGACGGTCTCGGCACCTTCCAGGCTGAACCGCTTCTGGCCGACGTACTTGGTCTGCAAGAACGTCTCGAACGCCTCGGCGACGTTGAGGCGTCCGAGGATGTGCAGCTGCGCCTCGCGACTGGGTGCATCGCTCTTGAGCTCGATGCGTGACTGGATCCACTTGCGCTGCTCGGGGTCGGTGATGTGCATGTACTCGACGCCGACCCGCCGGCAGTAGGCGTCGCGCAGTACCCCCAATATGTCTCGGAGTCGCGCCAGGCTTTCGCCGGCGAAGCCGCCGACCGGGAACTCGCGGTCGAGGTCCCACAACGTCAGGCCGTGGCGCGTGATGTCGAGGTCGGGGTGGCTGCGGACGGTGTACTCGAGCGGATCGGTGTCGGCCATCAGGTGGCCGTTGGTGCGGTAGGCGTTGATCAGTTCGATGACGCGCGCGTTCTTGTCGATCTGGCCCTCGTGCGCGAAGTCGCGGTCGACGAGCCAGCGCACGGGCTCGTACGGGATACGCAGGGCGGCGAAGATATCGTCGTAGAACTCGTCGGCCAGCAGCAACTCGTGGATGCGACGCAGGAACTCGCCGGACTGGGCACCCTGGATGATCCGGTGGTCGTAGGTGGACGTCAGCGTCATGATCTTGCTGATCGCCTGCCCGGTCAGCGCGTCCTCGCTCATGCCGCTGAACTCGGCGGGGTACTCCATCGCGCCGACGCCGACGATCGTGCCCTGCCCGGCCATCAGCCGCGGGACTGAGTGGTTCGTGCCGATCGTGCCGGGATTGGTGAGGCTGATCGTCGTGCCGGTGAAGTCGTCGGCGGTGAGCTTGCCGGTACGCGCGCGCCGGATGATGTCCTCGTACGCGCCCCAGAAGGTGGCGAAGTTCATCGACTCGGCAGCCTTGATGGCAGCCACCACGAGTGAGCGTGAACCGTCCTTGCCCGGCAGGTCGATCGCCAGGCCGAAGTTGACGTGCTCGGGCGAGACCAGCGCCGGCTTGCCGTCGATCTCGGCGAAGTGGTTGTTCATTTCCGGGTGGTCGGCGAGCGCCTTGAGCACCGCGTAGCCGATGACGTGCGTGAAGCTGACCTTGCCGCCCCGCGAGCGCCGCAGGTGGTTGTTGATCACGACCCGGTTGTCGGCGAGCAGCTTGGCCGGGACGGCGCGCACGCTCGTCGCGGTGGGCACCGTGAGCGAGGTCTGCATGTTCGCGACGACGCGGGCGGGCGCGCCGCGCAGCTGGACGGTCTGGTCGCCGCTGGCCAGCGCCGGTGCCGGCGTCGGCTGAACGGGCCGCGTGGCGGTCGGTGCCGGTGGCGTCGGGCTGGGGGCCGGCGGTGCGCTCGGCGCCGGTTGCGGACCTGGGGGAGCCGCCGGCGTGACGGTCTGCACTGCCCCGTTCGGGGGCCGGTAGTCGGCGAAGAAGTCGTGCCAGGCGGCGTCGACGCTCTTGGGGTCGGCCAGGAAGCGCTCGTACATCTCCTCGACGAGCCACTCGTTGGCGCCGAAGTCGGTGCCCGCCACAGGATTGGGTTCGCTTGTCGACTGTTCCGTCGTCGCCACGTCGTCCGGCCGCCTTGGGGTTGGTTGCCTCGATATCAAGAGGTCGTTGTCGAGTTGATCCGGTCTCTCAGGTTACGCCGGGGGCTCGGACGCGTCATACCGATGCGTAAGCGTCCGGTATCGGCGTCGTGCCCGTTCTCACACGCCGGGCGCCACGTGATGAGGACTGAACAGGGTCGCGCAGTCGGTCAACCCCCGGGCTCGGAGCAGCGTCGTGTCGACGCCGTGCGTGCCGGCTTCGGACGCGTCCGCGAATGCCTGCGCGACCGCGCCGTCGTCATGGCGTCGCACGGCGTCGCGGAGCCGGAGCAGCTCGTCGCCGGCCGCTTCGAGCGAGGCGCGTGCCGGGCGCAACCATCGCTCGCGTAGCTCACGGCCACGCTGCCCGGCAGGCAGTGACGAGTCGGTGAGCGTGCTGACGGCTCGCTCGACGGCCGTGTAGCGGTCGAGCGCGTAGCCGAGCGCGGTGACTGCGTCGCGGGGCGCGTGGAGCGCCTCGATCACCTTCGTGGCGTCGCGGCAGGTGTCGTCGCTGCGCGCGGTGAAGCCGGACGGCCGGCCGACCGTGCAGCCCGTGAGGGTCACAGCGACGGCAACGACCAGGACACGTCTCAATGTTCAGGTGATGTCGCGGGTCATGGTGATGCCCGCGCCCAGGATCGCCATGCCGAGACCCCAGGCGACGAGCACGGCTACACCAGCGCCCGGCGATATGAGGTGCACGTGGTTGATCACACGATTGTCGATGTCGTGTGGATCGGTGACGATCGAGTCGACGGCGCCGGTCGGCAGGAACGGGTACACGTACTTCACGCCCGGAATGATCAGGAACAGCCGGGCCAGAATCAGAATGAAGATGACGCCGACCGAGACGGCGACGATCTGGTTGCGCAGCAGGGCGCCGGCGCCGAGCCCCACCAGAGCGAACAACGCCAGGACGGCGAAGGTAGCGAGCAGCGGGCCTTTCTGGTGGCTCAGCGAGACGTCGATGTGACGGCTCGACAGCCAGGGCAACGCCATGGCCAGCTGGATGATCAGGCATATCAGGGCGTAGAACACGCCGAGCGCTGCGTACGTGATCAGCTTCGCGGTGATCACCGCCCACCGCGACGGCGTCGCCAGCACTGTGGGTGTGATCGTCTGGTAGCGGTACTCGGTGGTTACGGCGAGCGTGCCCAGCACGAAGATCGGCACGTACGCCGCGTTGGCAGCTGAGATCATGACGTCGCGCACGTGGCCGGCGAGCTCGAAGTCGGTCTCCTGCCCAGCGATATTGCCAACTACGACGAGCGCGGTCAGCGCGATGCTGAGTAACAACATCCAGAACCAGACCTGGGTAGTGCGCACCTTGCGGAACTCGGCGCGGATCAGGCCGACCACGGCGGACCTCCCTGCGGTGGCTGCGCGGCTGGCGGTGGCGCGAAATGCTGGACGGGTGGTGGCGCCTGCCCGACGTGCGCGCCTTCGGTCAGCGCGAAGAACAGCTGCTCGAGGTCGAAACGCTCGGTGCTCAGCTCGTGCAACTCGACGCCCGCGGTGAACGCGATGTGGCCGACCTGCGCGATGTCGATGCCGCGGACCCGCAGTGTCGTCGTGTCGGTTCGATCGGGCCGATGACCCGCCGTGGCCAGGGCGTCGATGAGCGGCTCGGGACGCGGTGACCGCACGACGACCGTGTCGGCGCCTGCGGTGAGCTCGGCGATGGAGCCCTGCCGGACGAGCTGGCCGCGGTTGAGGATGACGACCCGGTCGGCGAACTCCTGAACCTCGTTGAGCAGGTGGCTCGACACCAGGACGGTGCGTCCCTCGCCGGCCAGGTAACGAAAGAAGCCGCGCAACCAGCGGATGCCTTCCGGGTCGAGCCCGTTCGCCGGCTCGTCGAGCAGCAGGATGCGCGGATCACCGAGCATCGTCGCCGCCAGCGCGAGCCGCTGCCGCATGCCCATCGAGTAGCCGCGGACCTTGCGCCGCCCGGCATCGTGCAGCCCGACCAGATCGAGCACCTCGTCCGCGCGGCGGTCGGGCAGCCGCGCGGCCGCGCACAGGATGCGCAGGTGGTTGCGGCCCGTGCGCGCCGGGTGGAAGCTCGCCGCCTCGAGCGCCGCGCCGACGACGGTCATCGGGTTGTGGATGCGGTGGTAGGGCAGGCCGCTGATGGTCGAGCTGCCGGCAGTCGGGCATACCAGGCCGAGGATCATGCGCAGCGTCGTCGTCTTTCCGGCGCCGTTCGGGCCGAGGAACCCCGTGACCGAGCCGGGCTCGACGGAGAAGCTGAGCCGGTCGACGGCACGAATGGTGCCGAACACCTTGGTCAGCTCGTTGACGACGATCCGGCCTTGCTGGCCCGGCGGCGCCGCCGGCCCCCCGGCGCCTGGCGGCGGCGCGTACGTCTGGGTCACGTCAGCTATCCAACACCGGACGGATCGGGCCAGTCCGGCGGGGCTCAGCGATCGGCGACGCGCCGGACGAATTTCAGCCCGGCCCAGGTGGTGTCGATCGCGGCGACCTTGACGTCGACCAGGCCGACGTCTAGGCCATGGTCACGCACGGCGTTGTCGGACAGGTCCGTCGCCACACCGCTCGCCTTCTTCGGCCAGCACGCCCACAGCGCGCCGGCCATCGTCAGCGACTCGACGAGCGGGGCGAACCGCGCTTGCAGCGCGCGCATGTCCGGACAGAACACGACGATGACGTCGTACGGCCCGCGTCCGGCCCGACGGTGGACGACGGCGCCCGCGGGCAGTGGTTCCAGGTCGAGCGTCGACGGCCCGGAGAGTACGAGTACCCGCGAGCCGTCGCGGATACCGAGTTTGCGGGGGAGCGGCGTAGCTGAATAGCCGGCTGTCACCGCTCCATGATCAGGCATGTGCTGGACGCGGTGGCGACGAGCTTGCCGCTGGCATCGCGGACATCGCCCTCGGCGAACGCGACCCGCCGGCCCGGCTTGGTCAGCCAGCCACGAGCGCGCAACTCACCGATCTCGCCGTGTACGGGGCGCAGGTAGTTCACCTTGATCTCGACGCTCGTGTAGGCCGTGCCGGCGGGGAGCGTCGACTGGACGGCGCAGCCTGTGACCGAGTCGAGCAGCGTGCAGACGAGGCCGCCGTGCACGAGGCCGATCGGGTTGTAGGCCGATTCGTCCGGCGTGCAGGTGAACGTCACGTCGCCGGGTTCGACGCTGACGATCCGGAAGTCGAAGTGCTCGGCGATCGGCGGCGGGGGCAGCATGCCGTCGCAGACTGCCCTGAGGTGATCGATGCCGGACATCGCGGCGCCTTGCTTCGCAGCGGCGAGCGGGTCGTACCAGCTGATCGTCTTCTCGCGGGGCGGACCCCAGGCGGGCGCGGGCGCGGGATGCAGATCGGTCATGGTGGCACCGTAACAGGCTAGGTTCGATATTCGAATGCAGATGTCATACTCGACGCATGGATGGTCGCCGCGTGTGCTCGGTCGCGCGAACCCTGGACGTGATCGGCGAACGATGGTCGCTGCTCGTGCTGCGCGAGGTGTTCCTCGGCGTTCGCCGCTTCGAGTCCATCCGCGAGGCGACCGGTGCGCCACGTGCCGTGTTGGCCGATCGGCTGCGTTCGCTCGTGGACGCGGGCGTCCTCGTCCGGCGCGAGTACCGGGAGGACGGCGCTCGCACCCGGCACGAGTACCGGCTGACCGAGGCCGGTCGCGAGCTGCAGCCCGCGCTGACTGCGCTCATGCAGTGGGGCGACAAGCACCTGCCCGTGCCCGGCGGGCCTCCGCTGGTCGTCGAGCATGCCGAGTGCGGCGAACCCGTGCGCGCGCGCCTGGTCTGCGAGCACGGCCACCTGCTCGACGATCGAGGTCGCGAGCTGCGGGCGCGCCAGATGGAGTCGCCGGCGCGAGCGTGACCGATCGGGCAGGGCAGGATTGCCCGATGCCAGACATCGTGCGGCGTGACAGCAAGATCGTCTTTGAGAATCCGTGGCTGCGACTGCGCGTCGACGACATCGTCTATGCCGACGGCACGCCTGGCACGTACTCCGTGCTGGAGAAGGGCGACTTCGTCGTCGTGCTGCCTTGGGACCGCGGCGGGTTCTGGTTGGTCGAGCAGTATCGCTACCCCGTCGGTCAACGCTGCTGGGAGTTCCCGCAGGGCGGGTGGCCGAGCGGCCAGGGCGGCGATCAGGCCGAACTCGCGCGACACGAGTTGCGCGAGGAGACCGGCCACACGGCCTCGACGTGGCAGCATCTCGGCCGCCTGTTCGCGGTTGCTGGCTACAGCAACCAGGCCTTCGACGTCTTCCTGGCAAGCGGGCTCGTCGCGGGCGAGCCGGACCGGGAGCACACCGAGCAGGACATGATCCATCGCTGGTTCACGCTCGACGAGGTTCGCTCGATGATCGCCGGCGGGCGGCTCGCCGACGCGCACAGCGTCGCCGCGCTGGCCCTGCTCGACGCTAGCGGCTGGCCGCTCGTTGAAACAGGCCGTTGAGCTCGCCGTGCGAGCGCGCGCCCTCGACGGAGGTGTAGGTACCCGACCGGAGTAGTTCCTCGACGGCTCGCTGCCCGAGCGAGTACGCGGCGGCGGCGATCGACGAGCCGGCGCTGACCCGGGCCACGCCGAGCGCACCGAGCTCGGAGACCGGGGGAGATCCCGGGCCGACCAGCACGTTGAGCGGCGCGTCGATGCCATTGACCAGGGCCGAGATGATCGCCGGGTCGCCAACGCCGGGCACGAAGATCCCGCTCGCGCCGGCGGCGACGTACGCGGCCGCCCGATCAAGCGTGTCGCGCAGCCGGGTTTCGGGTTCACCGACCGCCCGCAAGTAGGTGTCGATGCGCGCATTGATGAACAGCGGGATCCGCTCCTGGTCGGCGGCATTGCGCGCGGCGGCGATCCGCTCGGCCTGATCGGCCGTCTCGCGCAGCGGCGCCAACCCGTCATAGCGCCCGTCCTCGAGGTTGACGCCGACAGCGCCCGCGGTGAGCACGCCCCTGATCGTGTCGGCGACGCCTGCCGGGGACACTGCGTAGCCGCTCTCGATGTCGGCCGAGACCGGGACGTCGACCGCCGCGACGACTCGTGCGACGGCGTCGAGCGCGGCATCGCGGTCGAGTTGGTCGCCGTCGGGCATGCCGAGGCTCCAGGCGACGCCGGCGCTGGTCGTCGCCACTGCGCTGGCTCCTGCCGCCTCGGCGATCCGGGCGCTGGCGGCATCCCACGCGTTGGGCAGCACGAGCACCGGGTCGTTCGTGTGCAGCGAATGGAACAGCTCGGCGATGTCACGTTGCGAATTCGTCATAGCTGGCATCTCAGCAGCCCGCACCGACAACGCTCACGCGGCTCTCTGCCGGCGCGATCGGCGCGTGCTCGCATGACCCGCGGATGTTCGCGCCAGCCGCGCGGCTAACGAGTCGAGCTGGCCGGCCCTCATGCGGTCTATATATGTGCTCAAATCAGTGAATGTCCGGCTTTCCGTGTGACGTCGCGATCGGGACTCCTGACGTTTTCGGCGGGACATGTGCATGCGGTACGCGGGACGTCACGCTCTGATACAGCGGTCACCCGGTCCGACAGGCTGGCTATAACACGCACAGAGCGTGCTCGACCGGAGGACACACCGTGACTAGCAAAAATGTCGTCGTCGGCATCGCTGCCTCGGCACCCGCCCGAGCAGGCCTCGACGTGACCGTGACCCAGCCGCCCGAGGCGTCATCCATCCCGCGACGCATCACCACCGTGCGTGACCGTCGTTGGTGGACGCCAGCCAGCGCACGCAGCTTCCGCGGCTGGACGCGCGGCCTCGCCTGCCTGACGGCCGTCCTCGGCATGCTGATCGCGAGCGTCGCATCGCCCGTATCCGCTGGCGCCACCATCCGGCCCGGATACACGCTCTCGAACTCGCAGATCATCGGCGAGGCGCCGAACGGGTTCAAGGTGTGGAGCGAGCCCACCGGTCGGCACAAGGTGTCCATTGCTCGTTACTCGTCCGCGATCTCGACCCAGCTCCGTGGGTACGGCCTCCCGGTGCGGTACGCCGGCCGCGGCAATCCCACGAAGACCCGGGGCATCATCACGGTCACCGAAGGCAGCCGCGGATGCACCGGCAGCTCGACGACCCTGGCGAACACCTTCTGGTACTACTCCAGCCTGCCGGGCGGCGGCTACTACATGTACCGATCCGACATAGTCATCTGCCCGTCGCGGTACGCGAACCTGTCGTACGGGCAGCGGGTCGCGATGCTCCGCCACGAGTTCGGCCACACCATGGGCCTCGGACACACGAACTACACGTACAACGGGTCCGTCCAGATCATGAACGCCTACCTGCACTCCGGCATCACCAACTACAAGTCCGGCGATGTCGCGGGCCTCAAGCGCCTGGCACGTGGCACCGCGACGGTGCGCTCGAGGCTGAGCTGATCCAGGGCCGCAAGCTCTCGCCGATCCCGAGGAGGCATGCCTCCTCGGGATCGCGCGTGTTACCGACTGCCCCCCGTCACGCCGGTGGAACCGTTCGTCGCGAGCCGGGTCATCGTTGCGCTGCCGCTATTCGTGGGCCGACGTGCTCGGCGACGAACCGGATGAAGCCCTCGATGTCGGGTTCATCGGCGGTTGGCTGAAGGATGACCGCGTCGGCTCCGGCTTGCGTCCACCGAGTCACGCCGGCCGCGATGGCGTCGGCGTCGCCAGTGACCGCGACGTCGTCGGCGGGGTCATGCGACAGCGCGCGCAATTCGTCGGCCATGCGCTGTTCGGCACCCGGGCCGGTTGCGGCCGAGACGTAGACCGTGAGCGAATGCGGCTGCGTGCGCCCCGCGCCGGGGTGGACCGCATCGACCAGCGCACGCACCTCGCGGACCCGGTCGGGCGTCGTTCCGGCGACGAGAATGGTGCCGTCGGCGACCTCGCCGGACAGCTGCAACGTCCGCGGGCGGACGGCACCGACTAGCAGCGGCGGCGGCGACGCCGGTGGCCAGCCCAGGGCGACGTCCTGCAGGTGGACGTACCGGCCCCCCGCGGTCATCGGACGCCCGTCGAGCAGCGCGCGCAAAGCGGTCACGTACTCACGAAGCAGGGTCAGCGGCGACTCGACGCGGGCACCGACCTGGCCCATCCAGTCCTGCACGCCGTGCCCGACGGCCAGTCGAAGCCGATCGGGGAACAGCCGGCTCAACGTGGCGACCTCCATCGCCGTGAGCGCGACGTTTCGCAGCGGCACCGGCAGCAGGCCCACGCCGACTCGCAGCCGCTGCGTCCAGGCCAGCGCGGCGGCCGCGGACGCGATGCCGCTCTCGAGGAAGCAGTCCTCCCACAGCCAGAGCTCGTCCAGCCCCGCGGCGTCGGCCGTCTCGGCTGCTGCCCACAGTCGCTCCGGTGGCAGCTGAGGGCGGAACACCACGCCGAGCGTGGGTGCGGTCATCGTCACGTCCTTTCGTGTGCGTCCGGCGAATATGCCACTCGGGTCGGACAATCAATCGGCCGGCGCCCGGTCCTCGGCGCGCGGTTGCCGGCCTGGGGCAATCCGTCATTCAGCCAACGTGTTCCGGCGGATCGGCGTGAACGACCGCACGTCCGCGGCGATGTGGGCTCGTGAGCACCTGCCCGACGGCGAGTCGCCGACTCGGGCGTCGTGACCGGCCGGCGCATCCCGCCGGGTCAGAGTCGAAGCAGGTACACCTGCTGGGTCGGGTCGCGCTGGGTGCGGGTCGCGGCGCGGTCGCTGGTGAACACGACGAATCCTCCGCCGAGCGACGGGAACGTGCCGTTGCCGGGAGTGGTCAGCTGCTGCGGCGTGGTCCAGCCGGCTTCGTAGCGCGCGGTGAGTACCTTCCACCGCCAGTCGCTCGAGCGGGTGTCGTACCAGACGGCGCGAACTTCTCCGTCCGGGTCCAGGCTCAGCCGCGCTCGCTGGCACCCAGGTGGTCGGCAGGCCCGGGCCGGCGATGTCCCACACCTCGCGGAAGTGGCAGTCACTGGCCGAGCTGACGCCGAACCGGAATCCGCGGTTCCACCGGTTCTCCGCGTAGTCGACCTCGGCGTCCGGATTCGACGCGACGTTGTACACCTCGACGGTGTTCATGCCCTGCGCGCTCGCATTGTCGTTCGGGCCGTCCAGGGGCGTGTACTCACCGCTGTCGGGGTGCGCGGTCGACCAGATCGCGTCTTGCGCGTGCGCGTCCCAGATGGACTGCTGCACGTGCCGGAACGCCGCCGAGCCGGGCGGGTTCGCGCCGTCCACCACCGTGTCGGTCGCGCCAAGCACTATCGCGTGCGGCGAGCCGTTGGCCTCCTCGCCCGGGACGAGCAGCAGCTTGTCCGACGTCCACTGCGGATCCCAGTGCTGGTCGTAGGTGCGGTGGTCGGTGAGCGGCGTGAACGCCAGGCCGGTCCGCTCCGCCTGGGCGATCTGGTCCCCGAGTGGCAGGTTGCCGGGCAACGTCTGCTTCGAGGTCTGCCGGGGCAGGCTGCCGTCGCAGGAATGGTCATCGTGGACGTGGGTGTCGCCGGGCAGCCAGATCCCCTGCGGCTCGCCCCGATCCGGACTTGCCTACGCGGTGCCCTGCGCCAGCCCGCTCACCGCGCCCACAGACACGCCCGCCGGTACCGAATCGCGCACCGCGCCCAGCCGGTTGCCCAACGAGATACCGGACGAGCGCAGCTCGGCGTCGAGCACGGCCATCTCCACGGCCGCCTTCGCCATCCGGTGCCCGCGGATCGCCTGTAGCGCGGGTCCCAGCCGGTGCGCGGAGAGGTCGGGCAGGTGCCACAGTCGCGCAAGCAGGAAGTCCCGGACGACCTGCTGGGCCGCGTCCACGTACTCCGACGAGTACAGCGGCTCGCTGCCGGCGACGCACTCGCCCCACCCGTGCACGCCGTCGTCCGTTGTCACCCGGATCAGCAGGACGTCGCGGTCGTGCTCGGTGCCGAACGACGTGCGGAACGGCGACAGCAGCGGCAGCCGGATCCGCCGCAGCTCCGCCTCGACGAGCTTCACGTCGCCCACTCAACGCCGGTTCGCCCCGTCGCGTTATGTCCGTCCACCCGAACATCGGGCGCCGACCTGGTGCCCGGACGCAATACCCAGCACGCTGGACGCAGGAGAAAGGGGCAGGCGATGGACGCTGACGAGGTCATCACGCAGGCGCGCGACGCGCTCACCGTGAAGCGCGTTTTCGGTGAGCCATACGAGAAGAACGGCGTGACCGCGGTCGCGGTGGCAGCCGTCCGGGGCGGTGCCGGCGGGGGAGGCGGCGAAGGCCCGGCGGGCGAGGGGAAGGGCTCCGGCGGCGGCTTCGGCCTGAGTGCTCGTCCGGTCGGGATGTTCCT
>DASXRA010000238.1:0-1685 GCA_036506855.1 Jatrophihabitantaceae bacterium | reverse complement strand
CGCTACCGTCGTCGCCGCCTCGCCGTTGCGGTCGGCCACGACGACGCACGCGCCCTCGGCCGCGAGCAGCCGCACCTGGTGGGCCTGGTCGGCCTTGGCAGCGCCGTAGGCGACGTTGTTCGGCCCGGCGAACACGCTGTTCTTGCTGGAGATGTAGACGATGTCGCCGCCCATGCGCTGGGCGATCATCACGCGGGCGGCCTCGCGGGACACCAGGAACGACCCCTTGGCCATCACGTCGTGCTGAACGTCCCAGTCGTGTTCGGACGTCTCGAGCAGGGACTTGGAGATCGACAGCCCCGCGTTGTTGACGACGAGGTCGACGCCGCCGAAGGCTAGCGCGGCAGTGGCGAACATCTCGGCGACGGCAGCCTCGTCCGTGACGTCGCCGGTGACTGCGACAGCTTTGTCCGCCGAACCGATCTCGCCCGCTACCGTCGTCGCCGCCTCGCCGTTGCGGTCGGCCACGACGACGCACGCGCCCTCGGCCGCGAGCCGGTGCGCGATCGCCCGCCCGATGCCCGACCCGCCGCCGGTGACCAGCGCGATGCGCGTCGCGAGCGGCTTCGGCTTGGGCATGCGGGCCAGCTTCGCCTCCTCCAGCGCCCAGTACTCGATGCGGAACTTCTCCGACTCGTCGATCGGCGCGTACGTCGAGATCGCCTCGGCGCCGCGCATGACGTTGATCGCGTTGACGTAGAACTCGCCGGCGACGCGCGCGGTCTGCTCGTCCTTGCCGAAGCTGAACATCCCGACGCCCGGCACCAGCACGATCGCCGGGTCGGCGCCGCGCATCGGCGGGCTGTCGCCCGTCGCGTACTTCTCGTAGTAGGCCGCATAGTCCTGCCGATACAGAGCGTGCAGCTCGGCGAGGCGGGTGATCACGTAGTCGAGGGGCGCGTCCGGCGCCGTGTCCAGGACCATCGGACGCACCTTGGTACGCAGGAAATGGTCCGGGCAGGACGTACCGAGCGCGGCCAGCCGCGGATGCTCCGCCCGGCAGACGAAGTTCAGCACGACGTCCGAGTCGGTGAAGTGGCCGACCTGCGCCTTGTCGGTCGACACCAGCCCGCGGATGACAGGGGCCAGCGCGGCGGCGCGGGCGTGCCGCTCGTCCTCGTGCAACGGCTGATGAATCACCGCACCGAACGGCTCGGGCCTGCCCCGCGCCGCGATGAACGCCTCGGCGTCGCGGATGATCTCGAGGGACCGCGCTTCGCATTCATCGCTGGTCGCGCCCCAGGACGTGATGCCGTGCCCGCCCAGGATGCAGCCGATCGCCTGCGGATTCGCCGCCGCGATCGCCGCGATATCCAGCCCGAGCTGGAAGCCGGGACGCCGCCACGGCACCCACACCACCCGGTCGCCGAAGCACTCTGCCGTCAGACGCTCACCGTCGGCGGCTGTCGCGAGCGCGATGCCCGAGTCCGGGTGCAGGTGATCGACGTGCGGCGCGCCGACTAGCGCGTGCATCGCGGTGTCGATGGACGGCGCCGCCCCGCCCTTGCCGTGCAGGCAGTAGTCGAACGCAGCCACCATCTCGTCCTCGCGCTCGACACCGGGATAGGCGTCGACGAGCGAGCGCAGCCGGTCCAGCCGCAGCACCGCCAGGCCGCCCGGCCGCAGCGTGCCGAGATCGCCGCCGGAGCCCTTGACCCAGAGCAGTTCGACCGGCGCGCCGGTCA
>DASXRA010000237.1:0-3868 GCA_036506855.1 Jatrophihabitantaceae bacterium | reverse complement strand
GACAACCTGGTGAGGTCGCGGAAGCCTCGCCCGCCGGGGATGAAGATCTCCTTCTGGGTAGGCAGATCTGCGCCACCGGACTCGACCAGCCCGATCAGCGGCAGCCGGTTCTGCAATGCGATGTCGTTCGCGCGCAGCGTCTTGCGCAGCGTCCACGGATTCGACGTACCCCCGCGTACGGTCGGGTCGCTGGCAACGATCACGCACTCGACGCCTTCGACGACTCCGATGCCTGACACCACGCTGGCGCCGACTGCGAAGTCGCTGCCCCACGCGGCGAGCGGCGAGAGCTCGAGAAACGGCGAGTCCGGATCGACGAGCAGCTCGATGCGCTCGCGGGGTAGCAGCTTGCCGCGTTCGTGATGACGCTGCGTGTACTTCGGCCCGCCGCCGGCGATCGCCTTGGCGTGTTCCGCGTCGATCTCGCCGAGCTTGGCCAGCATCGCGTCGCGGTTGGCGGCAAAGTCGGCCGAGGCAGTGTCGAGGGTGGATCGCAGCGCGGTCATGAGGTGTAGCCCAGTCGCCGCGCGGCCAGCCCGGTGAGGATCTCGGACGTCCCGCCGCCGATGCCGAGGATGCGCATGTCGCGGTACTGGCGCTCGACCTCGGCCTCGCGCATGTACCCCATGCCGCCGTGCAGCTGGACGGCCTGGTCGACCACCCACTGGCTAGCCTCGACAGCGGTGTTCTTGGCGAAGCAGACCTCGGCGGTCAGATCGCTCTCGCCGTCCAGCGATCGGCGCACGACATCGTGCACGTACGTCCGCGCGACGTCGACGCGACGAGCCATGTCGGTCAGCGTGTGCTGCACGGTCTGCCGGCTGATGAGCGGCCGGCCGAAAGTCTCGCGCGCCCGGCACCAGTCGACCGTCAGGTCGAGTGCCCGCTGCGCTCCGGCGTACGCCTGCACCGCGAGCGCGATACGTTCCCCCGCGAAGTGCCGCGCGATCTGCGCGAAGCCGGTGTTCTCGGCGCCGACCAAATTGGTCGCCGGCACCCGTACGTCCACAAAGGACAGTTCAGCGGTATCGGACGCCAGCCAGCCCATCTTCTCCAACTTGCGCGAAACGTCGAAGCCCGGCGTGCCCTTCTCGACGACGAGCAGCGAGATGCCGTGTGCGCCTGCTTCGCCCGTTCGCACGGCGGTCGTGACGAAGTCGGCCCGGCAACCGGAGGTGATGTAGGTCTTGGCACCGTTGACGACGTAGTCACCGCTGTCGCGCTTGGCGCTGGTGGCGATGCGGGCGACGTCCGATCCGCCGTCCGGCTCGGTGATCGCCAGTGCGCCGATGAGCTCGCCGCGCAACGTCGGGCGCACCCAGCGCTCGACCTGCCGCGAATCGCCGGCGCTCGCGATGTGCGGCAACGCGATGCCTGACGTGAACAGCGCGGCGAACAAACCACCGGACGCTCCCGCGTAGTGCATCTCCTCGCAGACGACAACCATGTCGACGAGGTCGCCACCACCGCCGCCGACCGCTTCGGGAAACGCCGCGCCGAGCAGGCCAAGCTCGCCGGCGCGGCGGTGAAGGTCGCGCGGCACCTCACCGTCCCGCTCCCACTTGTCGAGGTGGGGGAGTACCTCGGCGCGGACGAATCGGCGGACCGTCTCGCGCAGGGCTCGCCGCTCCGGCGTCGCGAACAGGTCGGTCACAACAACGCCTCGGGAACATCGACGTACCGCGAGCGCAGCCACTCGCCCAGCGCCTTGGCCTGCGGGTCGAAGCGCGCGTTGTACGCGACGCCCAGGCCGAGCAGTCCGTCGATCACGAAGTTGACGGCGTGCAGATTGGGCAACACGTAGCGGGTGATCGGCAGATCGGCGGTCTCGGGCAGCAGCCGGCGCAGCTCCGCGACGGTGAGGGTGTCCGCGAGCCACGGCCACGCTGACTCGGTGCGCGCCCAGACTCCGACATTGGCGCTGCCGCCCTTGTCGCCGCTGCGGGCGCCGGCGACCATACCGAGGGGTACGGAGCGGGTCGGGCCGCTCGGCGTCCAGTCCGGCAGCGGCGGCTCGGCGGCGGGTTGCAGTTCGAACGTCTCGTCCGGCGCTTCGATCACGACGCGCGTGCCGTCGGGCAGCACGGCAACGTGCTCGACCAGCTTGGCGTCCACATACGCCGGGCTGAACACCCCGTACGGGGACGCGTCGCCGGGTGGCGCCGTGAGGTGGAATCCCGGGTAGCTGCCGAGCGCGAGCTCGACCGCTGCGTTGGAGAACGCGCGCGCGACCTTCGCCGCGTCGGTGCTGCGCACGACGCAACGCAGCAGCGCGCTGGCCTGCTCCTCGGTGGCCGCGTCGGCCCGGTCGGTGCGGACGAGCGTCCACTCGGCATCGTCGAACGCGAGCTGCGCCTTGACGAGTTCGGCCTTGGCCTCGATGTCGAGACCGGTCAGCACGAACTCGACCTCGTTACGGAACCCGCCCAGCGTGTTGAGCGAAACCTTGACGTCCGGCGGCGGGGCCTCGCCGCGCACTCCGCTGAGGTGCACGCGGTCAGTGCCGTCGGGCCGCAGCGACACTGTGTCGACCCGCATGGTGACGTCCGGGCCGGCGTAGCGCGCGCCGGTGATCTCGTACAGCAGCTGCGCGGTGACCGTGCCGACGGTGACAGCGCCGCCCGTGCCGGGGTGCTTGGTGATCACGCTCGAGCCGTCGCGATGGATCTCGGCGATCGGGAAGCCGGGCCGGCGCAGGTCGGCGATCTCGTCGAAGAACGCGTAGTTGCCGCCCGTCGCCTGGGTACCGCACTCGATGACATGCCCCGCGGCCACGGCGCCCGCGAGGGCGTCGTAGTCGTCGCGCGCCCAGCCGAAGTGCGCCACAGCAGGCGCGACGATCAGCGACGCGTCAGTGACCCGGCCGGTGACGACGACATCTGAGCCGGCGTTCAGACATTCGACGATGCCCCACGCGCCGAGGTAGGCGTTCGCAGCAAGCGGCGTGCCGAATCCGAGCTCGGCTGCCCGGGGAAGCAGATCGTCGCCCTCGACGTGGGCGATCGCGGCGTGCAGGCCGAGCCTTGCCGCGAGCTCGCGCAGCGCCGACGCAAGGCCCGCCGGATTCAGCCCACCCGCGTTGACGACGACCTTGACGCCGCGATCGAGCGCCAAGCCGAGGCCGTCCTCCATCTGGCGCAGGAACGTCTTGGCATAGCCGAGGCTGGCATCTTTGGCGCGGTCGCGTCCCAGAATGAGCATGGTCAGCTCGGCGAGATAGTCGCCGGTCAGCACGTCCAGCTCGCCGCCTTCGAGCATCTCGCGCACCGCTGAGAACCGGTCGCCGTAGAAGCCCGACGCGTTGCCGATCCGGATCGGCTCGCTCATGAGCCGACCGTCCCATTCGTCCGTGAAAAAATCAAGCTCGCTGGTTTTTTTTTCGACCGGACGACGCCGGCTGTTTCAGACCGCTTCCCCGCCGAAATCTGCCGATTTCGTGCGGTTCCGCGCCGATTTCGGCGGGGAAGCGGCGCTGCGCGAACGCGGCAGCCGAACGCGGGCCTCGAACGCGGCGGCCGGACGCGGGCCCTCGAACGCGGCAGCCGGACGCGGGCCCTCGAACGCGGCAGCCGGACGCGGACCCTCGGACCCGGCCGCCCGGACGCGGGCGCTCGGACGCGCAGGGCCCGGACGCAGGCGCTCAACGGAGGCCCGGACGCAGGCGCTGTCGCGCGGCCGCTCGGACGCGCAGGCCCGGACGCAGGCGCTCAACGGAGGCCCGGACGCAGGCGCCGTCGCGCGGCCGCTCGGACGCGCAGGCCCGGACGCAGGCGCCCGGACCGCAGCTCGAGTACTGCGGTCGCCGCGGCTACTCGGCGAACGCGGCCGGGTAGAGGGCGCGCAGGAACGTGCCGTACCACTGGCCCGA
>DASXRA010000236.1:0-6992 GCA_036506855.1 Jatrophihabitantaceae bacterium | reverse complement strand
ATCGACGGCACGAGCCGCTTGCACGCCGGCGACGAGCACGTGCACCATCTGATGGGCATCTCCTGCTTCGCCGAGCGGGTCGTCGTGTCCGAGACGAGCGTGCTGCCTGTTCCGGACGGAATCGCGCCGGAGATTGCTGCGGTGTCGGCTTGTGCGGTCATCACCGGAGTCGGCGCGACGGTGAACGTCGTCGACAAGGCGGCTTGCCGCTCACTTGCCGTCTTCGGCGCAGGTGGCGTGGGGCTCAGTGCGATCATGGGCGCGGCCGTGATCGGTGCCGACCCGGTGATAGCCATTGACATCGATCAGGCGAAGCTCGATCTCGCCGCGAAGCTGGGCGCCACAGTCACGCTTGATGCTTGCGCCGCCGACGTCGTAGCGCGGATCCGGCAGCTCACAGACGGCGGCGTCGACTGGATGATCGACGCCGTCGGACAGCCGCGCACCATGGAGCAATCCGTTGCCGCGCTGCGTGCCGGCGGGACGCTCGTCGCCGTCGGCCTTACCAGCCAGAACGCGACTTTCGCCGTGCCGGTGAACGAGCTGGTCCAGCGCCAGAAGCGCATCGTCGGCGCACTGTACGGATCGAGCAACCCTCGTGTCGACCTGCCGCGGATCTTCGCGCTCTACCTCGCTGGACGGCTGCCGCTCGACGACCTGGTGGTTGCCCGTCGCCCGCTCGCCGAGGTGAACGAGGCCAACGCTGACCTGCGCGCCGGCGCAGTCGGGCGCACCGTGCTGGTGCCCTGAGGCGGACGGATCAGCGAGGTCAGTGCCGGCGCCCGCTGAAGCCGAGAAGGACATGCGGCGGTCACAGCCAGCCGCCGTCCACGATCCACCGCTGCGCGGTGCACGAGCGCGAGTCGTCGGCCGCGAGCCACAGGACCATCCGGGCGACGTCGTCGGGATAGAGCTTGTGCCGCAGGCACTGGTTCCGTTCGATGGACGCCTCGGCCTCCGGCGTCACCCAGTCCGCGAGCTGTCGCTCGGTCATGACCCACCCGGGGACGACGCAGTTGACCCGGACGCCCCACGGCCCGAACTCCCGCGCAAGGGTATGCGTCAGACCCTCGATGCCGGCCTTCGCCGTGATGTAGCCAGGCAGGTCGAGCAGGTCGATGTGCGCGCTGATCGAGCCCAGGTTGATGATCGAGCCGCCGCCCGAGTCGCGCATCGCGGGTGCTACTGCCTGGGCCGCGAAGAAGTGATGGCGCACGTTGACCGCGAGGCTGTCGTCCCACAGGGCGACGTCGATGTCCTCGAGGCGGTGGCGCCGGTCGTCGGCCGCGTTGTTGACGAGCACCCTGATCGGCCCGAATGTGGCGCCCGCGCGCCGGATCGCTTCCCTGAGCGCCGGGATGTCGCGGACGTCGCAGGGCATGAACATCGCCTCGCCGGCGCCGTCGCGCGCCACTTCGGACGCGACCTCGGTGCCGTGCTCGGCGTCGATGTCGATGAACGCGACGCGCGCGCCCTGCCTTGCCAGCTGCCGGACGAATTCCGCGCCGAGCCCGGAAGCGCCGCCACTGACGAAGGCGACCCGGCCCTGCAGGGACGGGTACGTGGCGTACGACGTCAGCGGTTCAGCCATCGGCGCTCAGGGCTTGTCCAGCCATAGAGCCGGCGCCAGTGTGTTCAGCTCGTCCCAGAGCGCGTCGGGAATCGCGATCTCGGCGAGGTCGAGGGTTTCGCGCACCCGCTCCGGCGATGACACGCCGACGATGGTCGAGTCGACGAACGGCGCGCGCAGCGAGAACTGCAGGGCCGCCGCAGCGAGCGGCACACCCGCGGCAGTGCTCGCCGCCTGCATCGCAACCGCGGCGGCGCGCACGGCGTCGTCGCGCCTGCCGTAGGCGTACTTCGGCTGCCGGTCCGGGCCCTTGGCCAGCATGCCGCCGCCGTAGGGTGCGGCGTTTAGCACGCCGATGCCGCGCTCGCGGGCCGTCGCGAACAGGCGTGCCGCGGAGCGGTCGAGCAGGGTGTAGCGGTTGTGACTGAGGACGACCTCGAAGACGCCCGTGTCGAGGTATCGCTGCATGAGCGCGAGCGGCCCGCCCGCGACGCCGAGATGCTCGGCAAGGCCCTCGTCGCGAAGTCGGGCGAGTGCCTCGACCGGACCGCCCGGCGCGGTGGCCTGCTCGAAGCTGATCCGTTCCGGGTCGTGCAGGTGCAGCAGCGCAACGCGGTCGAGACCGAGCCGCTGCATGCTCTCCTCGAACGAGGCCCGCACGCGCGCTCCGGAGAAGTCACCGGTCGCGGGGTCCGGGTCGACCTTCGTTGCGAGCACTACGCCGGGCGGCAGTCCGCCGCGCCGCCGGATGGCCGCGCCGACCCGGCGCTCGGCGGCGCCGTCCTCGCCGTAGCCGTTGGACGTGTCGACGAAGTTGATGCTGCTCGCCAAGACGGCCTCGACCGTAGCCACCGCGCGCTCCTCCGTGACGTCGTAGCCGTAGAGGCCCGCCATGCCCGCCAGTGGGCTGGTACCGATGCAGAGCGGTGTCACGTCGAGTCCGGTGCGGCCGAGCGGCCGTGCAACGGTGGCCGGCGCCCCCGTCATGAGGCGACCTCCTCCCGGCCACAGGCCGCGAAGACGCTCCGTGCCGCGTGGTAGGCGTGGACGATGCGCGCGAGAACCTCGTCGGTCGGCGCGTCGCGCCTGGTCGATTCGGGGTGCGCGTCCCGCCACGCCATCATGCGGACGGCGGCGCGATGGAAGGTGAGGCGCGGCGCGAACCCGGGGACGAACGTACGGATCTTGGCGGTGTCGAATACGGCGCTGTGCCCGATGTCGCCGACCATCTCGCCGGACCAGAACCACTCCGGAGCCACGAGCGGGTACATCTCCGAGGCGACGTGCACCAGGCGGGCCTCGACGCCCAGCGCGGCGGCGATGATCGTGTAGATCTGGTCCCACGTGTACACGTCGGAGCCGGTGATGTTGAAGGTCTCGCCGATCGTCCGGGGATTGCCGAGCAGGCCGACCAGGCCGCGCGCGAAGTCCTCGGCGTGCGTCAGCGTCCACAGCGAGGTGCCGTCGCCGTGAACCGGGATCTCCTCGCCGCGGGCGATCCGGTCGACCGCCGTCCAGCCGCCTGGCAGCGGGGGATTCGCGTCGTCGTAGGTGTGCGACGGACGCACGACGGTCAGCGGGAAACCCGTGGCCCGGTGCGCCTCGAACAACTCCTGCTCCGCCCGCCATTTGCCCCGCGCGTAGGCCAGGTAGGGGTTCGGCGCCGTCGGCGTCGACTCCGAGATCGGCACCTGCTGGACGGGTTTGGCGTAGATGGAACCGGAGCTGATGTGGACGTACTGGCGTGTCCGCGGGCCGAAGAGCGAGACCATGCGCCGCGCGTCGTCCGCGTCGTAGGACAGGAAGTTGACGACGGCGTCGAAGGTTCGGTCGCCGATGGCAGCGGTGAGCCCGGCGGCGTCGGTCACGTCGCCGACCAGTGCCTCCACCTCGCCGGGGATGGTCCGCCCGGCGTCGTTGCGGCCGCGGTTGAGCACGAAGACCCGCATGCCCGCCATGACGGACAGGCGCACGCACGAGGCGCTGATCGTCCCGGTGCCGCCGAGGTAGAGGACCGTCAAGTCCGCCGCGTCCAAGTCCAGCATCCCGCTGTCCCTCCTCACAGCCGACCCGCGTACCAGTCCTCGAAGCCGTTCTCGGTCAACGAGATCAGGACGTCGTCGGGCCGGATGCCGAGCGGCTCCAACCGGTCGACGACGGCGCGGAAGAAGGTCTGCTTCGTCGCGGGGCTGTACATGTGCACCGCGGTCACGCGGATGAGCACCAGGTCGCGCCGGTCCACGTCGTTGTAGCCGGGGTCGAACTTGAGCTCACCGGGCTCGTGCGGCGAGAACACCTGGAACATGTCGTCCTCGGGGATGCCCAGTGCCTCGATCTGCGCCTCGTGGATCGCACGGCCGATGTCCTTGTGCGAGGCGTCGTATACCTCGCGGTGCAGGTGTATCTGGATTAGCGGCACGGCGATCCCTTTCGATGGCGGGCGGTTCGCCCGGATGTCGGTGATGGCGTTACTTGATTGCGCCCGCCGAGAGACCCCGCTCGAAGAGCCGCTGCAGGGACAGGTACGCGACGACCTCGGGAATCGCGGTGATGACCGCCGAGGCCAGGATCTTCGTCTGGTCGTTGCTGAACTCGCCGACGAAGAACTGGGGGACGAGCGTGATGGTCTGCATGTTCGGCGTCTGCAGGAACACCAACGGCATCAGGTAGTCGTTCCACGCCCCGATCAGCGTGAAGATGATCACCGCCGCGGCGATGGGACGGGTCAGCGGGACGACCAGATAGATGAAGCCGCGGAAGGAGTTCGCGCCGTCGACCCGGGCCGCCTCGAACAACTCGTTGGGCAGTCCGTTGAGGAAGTTGCGGGTCAGCAGCACCGCGAACGGCACCTGA
This sequence comes from Jatrophihabitantaceae bacterium, assembly GCA_036506855.1. Classification (GTDB taxonomy): domain Bacteria; phylum Actinomycetota; class Actinomycetes; order Mycobacteriales; family Jatrophihabitantaceae; genus DASXRA01. The sequence continues at coordinate 2,569 of DASXRA010000236.1, read as the reverse complement.
AGCGCGGCCAGCGGGAGGATCACCGCCCAGTAGGTGTCGTAGATGCCGAGCCGGATCGCCGTCGCGAACAGCGGCGCCAGCAGCACGACCTCGGGCAGCGTCAGGCAGGCGAGCAGCAGCCAGAAGTACACCTCGCGGAAGGCGATGTGCAGCTTCGCGAAGCCGTACGCCGCCATCATCGTCACGACGTAGACGACGGCGATGACGGCGGCGGCGATGATCGCGCTGTTCACGAAGAACCGGCCGAGGCCAGGGACCTGCAGGACGGCCTTGAAGTTCCGCCAGCCTTGCCCGGCGAGGGAGCCCTTGACCATCACGATGAGGGGAAACAGGAACGGCAGCGCCATCACGGTCACGACGACCTGCAGGGCCAACCGGCCGCGCCACGTACGGATCTCGAACATCACTCACGTGCCCTTCCTCCGCGGCCGACGACCTGCAGCAGGATCGCGATGATCAGTGCGACGACGAGCAGGATGATCGACAGTGCGGCGCCGTAGCCGACGTGTGCGAGGGGGATCGTCATCCGGTAGATGTAGGTGCCGAGGAACTCGGTCGCGTAGTTGGGCCCGCCGATCGTCACGAGGTACGGGACGTCGAAGGTCTTCAATGCGCCGATGGCGCCGAGGATCGCGAGCGCGACCGTCGTGCCGCGCACGCTCGGCCAGATGATGCTGACCAGCGTGCGGACGTTGCCGGCACCGTCGATGCGGGCCGCCTCCAGCACGGACTGGTCGATCTGGCTCATCGCCGCGTAGTAGAGGACGAACGTGACGCCCGTCCACTCCCAGATCGTGATCGCCATGATGACCGGCAAGGCGGTGCTCGTCTGCCCGATCCAGGGCTGGGCGAGCGAGCCGAGCCCGACGTCGCGCAGCAGGGAGTTCAACTCGCCGTCCGGGGCGAACATGTGCCGGAAGACCGGGGCCGTGATCGCGGGCGCCAGCACGACCGGCACGAAGACGATCACCTTGTAGAGAGCGGCCAGCCGCACCCTGGCATGGAGCAGCACCGCGAACATCAGGCCGAGGAACGTCTGGATCACGAACGTCACGACGAAGAACTCGACGGTGTGCCGGATCGCGTCCCAGAAGACCGGGTCGTGGTAGATGCGCGTGTAGTTCCGGGTGCCGACGGAGGCCGGTTGCGGGCCGATGCCGTCCCAGTCGAGCGTCGAGATGTAACCGGTGTAGCCGATGCAGTAGTAGATCAGCCCCACGGAGAGGACAAGCGCCGGCAGGATCCACGGCAGGCCGCGCGGACGCCGCCGGCGGCGAGGCATCCGTTTGTTGCCGACTGCGACCTCGGCCTGCTCGACCGGGACGGGTAGCCGGTCCGCAGACGTCTCGGTCACGACCACTCCGCTCCTGCGAGAACCGGCCGAGCGGCCGGTCCCGCGAGGGCCGGCCGAGCGGCCGGCACCCGGCCTCACTTGAAGCTCTCGCCCGCCGCCTCGGCCGCCTTCTGCAAGGTGTTCGCGGCCGCCTCGGGCGTGGCCTTGCCGGTGGCGACCGAGGTCGCCGCGGCGAGGATCGCCGTCTGCACGTCCGCGCTGAGCAGCGACTCACGCGGCTCGGTGATGCTGCCGGCCTTGGTCATGAGGTCCTGCACCGGCTGGGTCTGACTGGACGGGTTCACGAGCTTGATCGAGCCGAAGTTCGGCTGCACCGACTTCAGCGACGGGATGTCGTCGAGCTGGTTGGCGATCGCCTGCTGGCCGGCCTGCGACGTGGTCAGCCATTTCACGAACGTCTCGGCTGCAGCGCGGTGCTTCGACTTCGTGGAGATCGACAGGCCGAAGTCCGAGTCGCCGTACATCTCGCTGGTGTTGCCGCTGCCCGCGACATCGGGGAACGCGATGGGCTGGATCGGGAACGGCTTCGCGCCCGCGACGCCCGCCGCTGACAGAGCCGCCGTCATCGCCTTGTCGGTCGCGTACTGCGTGTACCAGGTGCCCATCATGACCATGCCGTACTTGCCGGTGAGGAAGTCGTTGTTCGCATCCGGGTACTGCTGATACCCAACCGCGCCCTCCTGCATGATCCCGTCGGTGAACAGCTGCTTCCAGATGGAAAGCGTCTTCACGATTCCCGGGTCGTTCCACTTCGCGTCGCCCGTGGACGCCTTGGTCCACAGCCCCGGCTGCACCGAGTTGGCGATCGACTGCAGCGTGTCCTGATCGAAGCCCTCCTGCGCGGCCCCCTGCACGAAGCAGCCCTTGCCGTTGGACTTGAGCATCTGGCAGACGTGCACCCACTCGGCCATCGTCGTCGGCGGCGTCAGGTTGTACTGCTTGAACATGTTCTCGTTGATCCACAGCGTCCCGGCGAAGACCGCGCCCACCGACATCGCGGTGAGCTTGCCGTCGGCAGTCAGGCTGCTGGTGCCGATCGGAGCGACCTTCGACTTCCAGTCCGCGCCGAGAGCCTGCTTCATGACAGGGGTCAGGTCCTCCGCGAAGGACTTGAACTCGGTGACGTACGCACCGGGCTGCATGTCGAAGACGTCGGGTCCGCGGCCGGAGGCGAGCCCGGGACGCAGCGCGGCTACCCAGTCGGAGATGTTGACG